>NZ_JBSIUQ010000043.1:0-301 GCF_053654695.1 Helicobacter sp. 23-1044 | reverse complement strand
TCAGAAGTTATGACTGACTACTTAGATTACGTTTTAGTCCCCTATAAAATCGGGTCGGTGTAAAACTTAAACTATTAAGCATATCTTTTGCTACCTTAGTTTTAGTCCCCTATAAAATCGGGTCGGTGTAAAACCGGACTTTTAGGCGTTTTGGTAGCGAAAAAAGTTTTAGTCCCCTATAAAATCGGGTCGGTGTAAAACTGCTGATGTTAGTTCTCCCGGCTCTCCACCATGTTTTAGTCCCCTATAAAATCGGGTCGGTGTAAAACACGACACTCTTTTTTACCTCGCTAATTGCGTC
>NZ_JBSIUQ010000042.1:0-302 GCF_053654695.1 Helicobacter sp. 23-1044 | reverse complement strand
TTCTTTTCTAACTGTGAATTCAATATCTTTTGGTTTTACACCGACCCGATTTTATAGGGGACTAAAACCAAAAATAAAGGATGTGATGTGCTTTTTATGAGTTTTACACCGACCCGATTTTATAGGGGACTAAAACTCATCTAAATCCTCAACATCAATCAAACATGTTTTACACCGACCCGATTTTATAGGGGACTAAAACCAGATTGAAGCGACAGCTGAAACAACTATTGAGTTTTACACCGACCCGATTTTATAGGGGACTAAAACGCGAAGCTTATGCGTTAAGGGCGCACGCTTCG
>NZ_JBSIUQ010000041.1:0-315 GCF_053654695.1 Helicobacter sp. 23-1044 | reverse complement strand
GATTATAAGGGATTGTATGCAAATGAATTTATTATGAGTAATATGGCAGATTTAAGTGTATTTGAGAAGTATAATAAGCAACTTTATAATCTGCTATATTTGGATTTAGCATTGGATTATAATAAATACTTTAATACAAACATAGGACTTTGGGGATTAAATACAAAATTTGGCATAAAGGGTAATATTACAAATAATGCTTTGTCTAAATCAAAAGTCTTTTTGAGTAATAATAGAAGCGTAGATATGATAGTAGATAATGACAAAGTGTTAGGCTATGCAAATATAAGTGGTAGCTATGTGCTAAATACAAAA
>NZ_JBSIUQ010000040.1:0-346 GCF_053654695.1 Helicobacter sp. 23-1044 | reverse complement strand
GCCGCCGCCGTTTGAGATGCCCCTGTCGCCAAATCCCCCAAAATACTGCACTCCAAACTCCATATCGAAGTTTTGCGCTTCCAAAAGATACGAGATTCCCGCGTTTGCGTAACCTAAAATTTTGTCGCTATCTAGGGCAAAATCGAAGTTTTGACTTCGCACTAAAACCTTGCTTTTGGCGAGTTTTGGGGCGAGATTGAACTTCGCCCCTGCGCCAAAATTCACTCCAAATCCGCCAAAATAATTTGCGTAATAGAGCCCCAAATCGCCGTAGATTAGGTTAAAAAGGGCGTTTTGGTAAATCGCAGAATCTGCTTTGATTTCCTTTGATTTGAGTGCTTTGTAA
>NZ_JBSIUQ010000039.1:0-454 GCF_053654695.1 Helicobacter sp. 23-1044 | reverse complement strand
ATTTAATCCTAACTTTTAAATACATACTATAAATCAAATCTAATTTATAATTTAATCCTAAATTGAGATTCATAGATTTAATGTTGAATGCTGAATCATCTTTGTCATTTAAACTTGCATAGCTAAATACAAAATGAGTGCCTAACGAATTATTATTATTCAATTTACCACTAAATGCTGTAACAAATCCATATTCTAACCCACTCAAATTATAACGCCCTGATTCAAAGAAATAGTTGTGATTCACAAATGGGGTTAAAATGAAGTAGTAGTTTTGAGCTGAATTTTGATTTGCGCTTTGATTTTGATTTGTGTTTGTATTTTGCTTAATCGTGCGTGTGCTTTTGGCTCTTTATGTATTTGGTGAGTTGGCTAGTAATAATGAATTGTTTTTGTAAAAGAATGATTCGTTTGATTTGAGAGTGGATGGTTGCTTCGTTTCACTCGCAAATCC
>NZ_JBSIUQ010000038.1:0-440 GCF_053654695.1 Helicobacter sp. 23-1044 | reverse complement strand
GGATTTGGCGCAAATTTAACTTTTGGCAAAACCTTTGATTTTCGCACAGGCGGGGCATTATCGCTCGAAGCAGGATTTGACTACAAGGCACTCAAATCAAAGGAAATCAAAGCAGATTCTGCGATTTATCAAAACGCGCTTTTTAACCTAATCTACGGCGATTTGGGCGTTTCGTACGCAAATTATTTCGGCGGATTTGGAGTGAATTTTGGCGTAGGCGCGAAGTTCAATCTCGCCCCAAAACTCGCCAAAAGCAAGGTTTTAGTGCGAAGTCAAAACTTCGATTTTGCGCTTGATTGCGACAAAATTTTAGGTTACGCAAACGCGGGCATTTCGTATCTTTTGGAGGCGCAAAACTTCGATATGGAGTTTGGAGTGCAGTATTTTGGGGGATTTGGCGATAAGGGAATCTCAAACGGCGGCGGATTTGAGTGGCGCGT
>NZ_JBSIUQ010000037.1:0-464 GCF_053654695.1 Helicobacter sp. 23-1044 | reverse complement strand
GCTTATAGTTTAATCCTAAATTGAGATTCATAGATTTAATATTAAATACTGAATCATCTTTGTCATTTAGATTCGCATAGCTAAATACAAAATGAGTGCCTAACGAATTATTATTATTTAATTTACCACTAAATGCTGTAACGAATCCATATTCTAAACCACTCAAATTATAACGCCCTGATTCAAAGAAATAATTGTGATTCACAAATGGGGTTAGAATGAAGTAGTAGTTTGAATTTGCATTTGGATTCGTATTTATATTTCTAACTGCACGGCGATTAGTTGTTTGATTCGTGCGATTTGTTGAATCGGCTAGAAGTAAGGATTTATTATTCATAGAAAAAGGTTTCATTTAATGAAAGCGAATCTAATGCAAGGGATTCATCATTGCGAGGCGAATCTTGATTCGCCGAAGCAATCCAAGATTCATTTAAATCATTTAGATTCGCGTGTTTATTTGCGTT
>NZ_JBSIUQ010000036.1:0-522 GCF_053654695.1 Helicobacter sp. 23-1044 | reverse complement strand
GAAAAATATCCAAGCGATATTCACAAAATTAAAAGTGATAAACCACGCAAGGATTTTGTAGATTTTGCTTTGGGTGAAGTGCGAAGTGTGGGGAGATTCTGCGATTTTCGTGCGATTCGCAGAATCTGCATTTTTTTTATTAGATTCTGCGATTCGCAGAATCTCAATCGAAGTAATGGCGGTAGTGCTTTGCGTTGTTTTGGCGCGAAATGAGCGAGATAGAACTGATGGGTTCATTGAGCGAAATTTTGTGCCAAAACAACGCAAATGATTACCCCAGAACAAATTGTCTATAAACCACGCATAGATTCGGTGAATCACCATTGCAATCCCGTGCAACACTCCCCAAATCACAAATCCCCATCCTGCGCCGTGCCAAATGCCACTTAAAAAGGCGACAATAAACAAATTTCGCAGAGTTGTCGCGTTGTCTTTTAGCGATAAATCGGGGAGACTTGTTGTTCGCTTCGTCAATGAACCATCAGTTCTATTTCCTCGCTCACAACTGCGCAACCCCGATTT
>NZ_JBSIUQ010000035.1:0-560 GCF_053654695.1 Helicobacter sp. 23-1044 | reverse complement strand
GAATACGCAAATCTCAAACAAAACGAAATCTTTTTCTATAAAAACGCAGAATCTACCGCAAAAAATCGCAGAATCCAAAGAAACATTTCACGCAATCCCACAGATTCTGCGAATCGCCCCAAAATCGCAGAATCTAGCACAAAAAACTACCACTTCATCTTTACCCCCTTCATCAATTATAACTCTTTCGCACAGGCAGGAAACTACGCGCTAAGCGGATTTGACTATGGTTTCATCACCGCTTTTAGCGCAAATATCGCAGAATCGCACACACTTGGCACACACTTCGCCCTAACTTATGGCACATTACGCGACAAGCACAACAAAGATTTGGCAATCAAAAACCTAAATTTATTTGGCGGTTTGCACTACAAACTCGACTTGCCTTTTGCGCTGTTTTTAAAGGCACACGGGGACTTCTACTACTTTTCAAACGACTTAAAAACGCAATTTTTGGCAGATTTAAAACCGCAAAATTTGGGATTTGGATTTAGCGCAACTTTTGGCAAAACCTTTGATTTTCGCACAGGTGGGGCATTATCAATCGAAGCAGGATTTGA
>NZ_JBSIUQ010000034.1:0-677 GCF_053654695.1 Helicobacter sp. 23-1044 | reverse complement strand
CAAATGCAAATGAATACGCAAATCTCAAACAAAACGAAACATTTTTCTATAAAAACGCAGAATCTACCGCAAAAAATCGCAGAATCTCGCGTAAATACAAACTCTCCCCCTCCCTTGCGGAGGGGGATTTAGGGGGTGGGTTAAATTCCGCAGATTCTGCCCCCAAAATCGCAGAATCTAACACCAAAAATTATCATTTCATTTTCACCCCCTTCATAAATCACAACTCTTTCGCACAGGCAGGAAACTACGCACTAAGCGGATTTGATTATGGTTTCATCACCGCATTTAGCGTGACACTCGCAGAATCGCACACACTTGGCGCACACTTTGCCCTAACTTATGGCACATTACGCGACAAGCACGATAAAGATTTGCAAGTCAAAAACATAAATTTATTTGGCGGACTGCACTACAAAATCGACTTGCCCTACGCGCTATTTTTAAAGGCATACGGGGACTTTTTCTACTTCTCAAACGACTTAAAAACGCAATTTTTGGCAGATTTAAAACCGCAAAATTTGGGATTTGGATTTAGCACAACTTTTGGCAAAACCTTTGATTTTCGCACAGGCGGGGCGTTATCGCTCGAAGCAGGATTTGACTACAAAGCACTAAAATCGCAAGAAATCAAAGCAGATTCTGCGATTTATCAAAACGCGCTTTTTAACCTAATT
>NZ_JBSIUQ010000033.1:0-730 GCF_053654695.1 Helicobacter sp. 23-1044 | reverse complement strand
GTTTTGAGGGCGCACGCTTCGGTTTTACACCGACCCGATTTTATAGGGGACTAAAACGCCTCCAAAGCTGACACGGCGCAGAAAAATTGTTTTACACCGACCCGATTTTATAGGGGACTAAAACTATAAGTTAGTGCCTGTCCGCCCGACCCGTCAGTTTTACACCGACCCGATTTTATAGGGGACTAAAACAAACATCAGGTTCCCCTTGTAACGCAAGTTAGGTTTTACACCGACCCGATTTTATAGGGGACTAAAACGGCTGTGAATATCTATCAATCAAGGATTGATGTTTTACACCGACCCGATTTTATAGGGGACTAAAACCTTTGCAAAAAGACGAAGGTCAGGTATTAGTGTTTTACACCGACCCGATTTTATAGGGGACTAAAACCTGCGAAAATCCGCTTCGGTGGATTCATTTGTTTTACACCGACCCGATTTTATAGGGGACTAAAACTCTGTCTCCAGCCTTCCTCTGTGAGCTTCTCGTTTTACACCGACCCGATTTTATAGGGGACTAAAACTATTATGAGTAGCCCTAGTAGGATTTCCATAGAGTTTTACACCGACCCGATTTTATAGGGGACTAAAACTCCTGAATGAACGCTTTCCCCATCAGGCTCATGTTTTACACCGACCCGATTTTATAGGGGACTAAAACTCATCTTCACTGTAGTTGCTAAAGTAGTCCGTTTTACACCGACCCGATTTTATAGGGGACTAAAAC
>NZ_JBSIUQ010000032.1:0-721 GCF_053654695.1 Helicobacter sp. 23-1044 | reverse complement strand
AAAAAAGTTTGATTTTTAGAGTGCTAAATCCCCTGCGCTTGGCGATTCTGCGAATGTGGGAGAAGCGATTAAGCGATGAGGAATATTTCAAAAAAAGACATCAAAAAATCTTTGGTTATGTGCCTAATTTCGCCCGCCCAAAGACATTTAATGAAAAAATCATCCACCGCATTTTATTTGATAGAAATCCGCTTTACACGCACCTCGCGGATAAATTAAAGGCGAGGATTTATATCGCTTATAAATTGCGAGATTTTGCGTTTGAGGGGGGGGCAGATGAGGTAAAGAACGCAGAATCTACGCCAGATTCTGCAAATTGCGATAAAAATAAATTAGATTCTGCGAAAAATTCCACAGATTCTGCGAAAAACTCCACAGATTCTCCCACAGATTCTGCGCTTTTCCAAACACTTCAAAAACCAATCGATGAGTTAAAATCCGCCCTTTTTGAGACGAATTCCTGCAAATTTTTGCCAAAACTTTATGGCATTTGGGAGTGCGTAGAGGCGATAGATTTTGATATTTTGCCAAATTCTTTTGTACTAAAAACAAATCACGATGGCGGTGGCGTGGTGCTTGTGAGTGATAAAACTGCGTTTTTGCGCGACAAGCACGCATTTAAGTCCGCGATGAAAAAACTAAAAAAGCACCTTACGACAAATTACTACACACTTTACCGCGAGTGGCATTACAAAAACATCACCCCACGCGTATTTGCGGA
>NZ_JBSIUQ010000031.1:0-752 GCF_053654695.1 Helicobacter sp. 23-1044 | reverse complement strand
GCTAATCATCCCCACCTTATTTTCATCTAATTTCGCAAGTGCATTTTGCATTTCTCGCAGATAGTTTGGCATTAGCAAATCATCGCTGTGAAGCAGGCAAACCCACTTTCCTTGCGCTAACTCAATGCAGCGATTCCAATTGCCAAAAAGTCCCAAATTCGCCTCATTTTTGTAATATGTGACCTTGCCAAAATACTCGCTTTCAAGCATTTTTTGCGCGTTTGACTTTGCGCTAAAATCATCGGTATTCTCAACCACGATGATTTCATAAGATTTTTGGGCGATTTTTGCCTCGATATTTGCGCCATTTTCGCACGAGCGAAAGTCGATATCTTGATTTAGCGCAGAATCTATTGCTGCTTTTAGTGTCTCCAAACGATTATATGTGGGGATTGCGATGGTGAAAACGGGAGCAGCGCGATTGTCTTGTGGCGATAAATCGGGGAGACTGGTTGTTCGCTTCGTTGATGAACCATTAGTTCTATCGCCTCGCTCACAACCTCGCAACCCCGATTTTTCATCCACAATACTTCCGCGCGGGGCGTTTTTGGTGGGAGATTCTGCGTGTAGATTCTGTGATTTTGGGGAAGATTCTGCGGTTTTTAACTTATTCTGCCCCCCCCCCTATTTGCAGATTCTGCGTTTTGTGACAAATTCGCAGAATCTACGCTAGATTCTGCGATAAAATCCATCATTTCAAATATTTTTATGGATTTTATATGCGATTTTAGTGCGAAATTATCGCGATTTTT
>NZ_JBSIUQ010000030.1:0-1160 GCF_053654695.1 Helicobacter sp. 23-1044 | reverse complement strand
TTTGAATGGCGAATTTGGTGGTAAGTCTTTTTTGTGGCGCAATTCGTCTTTGGGTATTCATTCCGCAGATTTGCTAAATTTACTAAAGAAACTTCGTTTTCGGGCGTTCGCAGACCGCTAGTCTAGTCTCACGCCCCAAATTTAGCAAAAACCACGAAAGCAACACCGCAATTCGCAGAATTTGTGAGCGAAGCGAAACAACCAATACTTCGATTGTTTTTGTGTTTCACTTGTCATTTTGAGCGAAGCGAACAATTTCTAAAATTATCCGTCATTGCGAGGCAGTTTGAGCGAAGCGAAAACAACGAAGCGTCTGTGCGAAGCACCGACCCACACTTGCAAATCCAAAATAAAAATAAAAGAATAGATTGCCACGAAAATCCTTGCGGATTTTCTCGCAATGACGAAATGTGTGGATTGCTTCGGCAAATCAAGATTTGCCTCGCAATGACGAGAAAAACATAGATTCTGCGATTCAAACTAAAAACGCAGAATCTAACACAAAATCGCAGAATCTAAAATGAGATTTTTCGCTTTGCTCAAAATGACAAAATGAAGTGCGATTCGCAGAATCTAAAAGGCAAAATTCACGCAAATTATTTAGCATAAATTGCAAAAATCAATCTTCAAATTCCGCTTCATACAATTTATTTGGATTGTCTAGTTTAAACAATCTAGTAAATCTACTTTTTACTTTGTCTAAAAACTTTACTTCCTCATCATAGCTTTTTGGAGCACCATTTTCTTTGATGATTTCATTATAAGCTCGTTCCATATATTTGGAGCATTTATGGCTGTATGTATTATAGTTTTTCTGCTGCTGAAACATCAAAGTATTGTGCATATTTGCAACCTTTGGATACATATCATCGTCATTTTTATACTGCTCTTGATACTTTGCAATCCTCTCCCTCAAATCGCTTGGCACGCAGTCTATATCGCCACTAGCCGTTCTTGGCTTTGTCCATATATCCTTGACTTCGTCGCCCCATTCAGTAAAGAAGCCACATCCGCCAAACATCGCACCGCAAATGCCTACACCTACAAGCAATCTTAATTTGCTCATTTTTTCTCCTTTTGAAATAAATTTTTTAAGAGAAAATTGTATCTGCCCCCCCCCTTAAAGTTTTCTTAAAGAAAGATTAAAGTTTGCTTAAATT
>NZ_JBSIUQ010000029.1:0-1334 GCF_053654695.1 Helicobacter sp. 23-1044 | reverse complement strand
CCTGCGCCTAAAAAGTTATATGCGATTTCTTGCATTCCATTTGTCACGCCGCTAACGCGCTTGATTTGCTTATTTCCTAAATTTTCGATTTCTAATTTGTCTTGCGTGATTTGCGTGGCGTTATAAGTGCTAAAAGTCCTATCAATCCACCATCCTTGCTGTGTTTTGCTCTTTTCATAGTTATTTACGCCTGTGATTTTGCCGACTTCGGTTAGATTGCAATACTCACATTGAAACTCATAAAAGACTTTTGAGTTTGAGGCGGTGTTGAAATTTGTCGCTTGATTATCCGTGTCAATGGCATTTATCCGCGCACGGAGGATTAGCAATTCATTATCTAGCGTTGTGTCATATTTGGGATAATATGAGTTTGGAAACTGCGCGAAGGCAATCTCGCTTGGAATGCCATTTGGGAAATTTTTATTTGTGAAAATTGGTTCGCTTTTCATATTTGGCGTAAATGGGACGCCTTTATCTTTATCGACTTTTACAATCGCGCTAGATTCTGCGATACCATCTTTGAAATCCTTCGCAAAGACAATCAGCGGTTTGCTCCCATCCTTGCCTAAAATCTCTAATGCAAATCCTTTTCCCGCAATATCTTTGATTTCAACTGCTAGATTCTGCGATGAGCAGGTTTGCGAAAAGGTTGTGGCAGGTGTCTTTTTATCGCTTTTTAGCGCGGTAAATCGCACTTTGCTCCCTTCCTCAATCTCAGGTGTGCTTCCCTGCCCGAAATATAGGACTTTTAGCGCGTTGCCATTTTTATCTAACAACTCGATTTTGAAATCATTTGGGACGACTTCATATTCAAACTTCAACTTTAACGCCACGGGGAATGGACACGGGAAGTCTCCACTACCACAGAGATTTTGTGCTTTTTGCTCTTTTATTTTATCTACCATTGCTTTATCAATAATTGTCGCATCTATCTCGCCTAAAAGGGCATTTTGCTCATTTATGCTCCAAAGAATGCCCCCTGCGCTTGTGCCTTGCGAGAGATTTATGGAGCTTTCATTCAATTTATTTGCGGTGGCGCAGGTGGAGTTTGCGGTGGTGGGTGGCGCAGAATCTGCGTTTGTAATGCCTTTTACGCTAACATTTGGCGTGGCAGAGATTATGCCGATAGAATTTGCAGAATCTACGCCGATATCAACAGCATTTTTCGCGGTGAGTGCTTCAACTTTGGCGAGATTTATTACTAGTGCTTCGCCTAACTTTACCACAGGTTTTTTATTCCATTTGTCATTATTATGCGTGGTTTGCTTTGCTTCGCCTTCATTATTTGAGTATTTTAAGTCTAAGATTTGGGATAGTAAATTTTCATTATTGCC
>NZ_JBSIUQ010000028.1:0-1347 GCF_053654695.1 Helicobacter sp. 23-1044 | reverse complement strand
AGATAAAATCAACGATTACCCCGCAATTTTCGGCATTTTCCACTGCTAAAAGCGTGGCGTTGCTATATGCGCGGACAAGCCCACCCACACCTAGCAATTTCCCGCCAAAATAGCGCACCACAATACACACGCATTCCACAAGCTCCCGCCCACGCAGGACATTTAGCACAGGCACACCAGAGCTACCCTTTGGCTCACCATCATCGCTACTATTTTCGATGATTTGATGAAATTCATTCACAGCGCGACTTGCGCGGACAAAATGCACGGCTTTTTTGTGCTTTTCTTGCAATTCGTTTAAAAGCTGCTCCGCGCCCTTTGCGGGGGCTAAATGCGCCAAAAATTTTGAGCCGTCCTTTTCATACTCGGCAATGCAAAGGGATTTTATGGTTTTCATTTTAGTGGCGAATCTCGCATTTTAGGGCGTGAATCTACTTTTTAAAATTAGAAATATATTCAGCCAAAATCTCAATATCATCATCGCTAAGCCCATTTGCTTGGAGATACATAATCGCCGAAGTCCCCCCGCGTGAGAGTGTTTTTGCGCGATAGCCTTTCATATCATCAATCAAAATTTGTTTGCTTAAATCAGCGATGAGAATGCTCCCAGCACTGCCCGGTGCGACTTTATCGCCCCTTGCGCCGTGACAAGCGATACATTTTTTGTATAAATCCGCCGCTGATTTTTGCGGTGCTTTCGCAGAATCCGCAGAATCTTTTGCAGAATCCACGCTAGATTCTGCGATTTTTGTCGCATTCGCAGAATCTTTCGCAGAATCCGCAGAATCTACTTTCGCCACATTTGCGCTAGATTCTGCGATTTTCGCACTTTTCGCAGAATCCACGCTAGATTCTGCGTTTTTCGCATTAGATTCTGCGTTTTTGCTTGAATCGCCACACGCCACAAACGCCACTGCCACCGCTATTAACATCCACTTTTTCATCTTTTATCCTTTCGTTGAGTAAGATTTATCGATATAAAATTTTCGCCAAAGCGACTTATCGATTAGTCCCAAATCGACCAAACGCGCCAAAACTTCCGCATTGCAATCCACATCTTTGGGCCACTCACGCGTGAAATTTTCAAGCGCACCTTTGCGCGTGGCATCAATCAGCGCGACATTGTTTTGCACCAAAATATCACGCTTTGCGTCAATGTTGTTAGCAACGCGCCACAGGCACATATAGGGATTTTCCAAATCATTATCACACGAATCCATCACAAAGACAATGCGACAATGCGCCGAATGAAATGCGTCTATATGCCCTAAAACGCGCGATTTTTTATTCACACCTAGCAAAATCAGCGGATTTTTGGTGTGCGTAAAATACTGCCTTAAAACCACC
>NZ_JBSIUQ010000027.1:0-1354 GCF_053654695.1 Helicobacter sp. 23-1044 | reverse complement strand
GGATAAAATCAACGATTGCCCCGCAATTCTTTGCATTTTCCACCGCTAAAAGCGTGGCGTTGCTATATGCACGGACAAGCCCACCTATGCCTAGCAATTTCCCGCCAAAATAGCGCACCACAATACACGCGCATTCCACAAGCTCCCGCCCACGCAGGACATTTAGCACAGGCACACCAGAGCTACCCTTTGGCTCACCATCATCGCTACTATTTTCGATAATTTGGCGAAATTCATTCACAGCGCGACTTGCGCGGACAAAATGCACGGCTTTTTTGTGCTTTTCTTGCAATTCGCTTAAAAGCTGCTCCGCGCCCTTTGCAGGGGCTAAATGCGCCAAAAATTTTGAGCCGTCCTTTTCATACTCGGCAATGCAAAGGGATTTTATCGTTTTCATTTTAGTGGCGAATCTCGCAGGGCGTGAATCTACTTTTTAAAATTAGAAATATATTCAGCCAAAATCTCAATATCATCATCGCTAAGCCCATTTGCTTGGAGATACATAATCGCCGAAGTTCCCCCGCGTGAGAGCGTTTTGGCGCGATAGCCTTTCATATCATCAATCAAAATTTGTTTGCTTAAATCAGCGATGAGAATGCTCCCAGCACTGCCCGGTGCGACTTTATCGCCCCTTGCGCCGTGGCAAGCGATACATTTTTTATACAAATCCACCGCTGATTTTTGCGGTGCTTTTTGCGCCACATTCGCAGAATCTTTTGCAGAATCCACGCTAGATTCTGCGATTTTTGTCGCATTCGCAGAATCTTTCGCAGAATCCGCAGAATCTACTTTCGCCACATTCGCCACATTTGAGCTAGATTCTGCGTTTTTCGCACTTTTCGCAGAATCCACGCTAGATTCTGCGATTTTCGCATTAGATTCTGCGTTTTTACTTGAATCGCCACACGCCACAAACGCCACTGCCACCGCTATTAACATCCACTTTTTCATCTTTCATCCTTTCGTTGAGTAAGATTTATCGATATAAAATTTTCGCCAAAGCGACTTATCGATTAATCCCAAATCGACCAAACGCGCCAAAACTTCCGCATTGCAATCGACATCTTTGGGCCACTCGCGCGTGAAATTTTCAAGCGCACCTTTGCGCGTGGCGTCAATGAGCGCGACATTGTTTTGCACCAAAATATCACGCTTTGCGTCAATATTGTTTGCAACGCGCCACAGGCACATATAGGGATTTTCCAAATCATTATCGCACGAATCCATCACAAAGACAATGCGACAATGCGCCGAGTGAAATGCGTCTATATGCTCCAAAACGCGCGATTTTTTATCGATTCCTAGCAAAATCAGCGGATTTTTGGTGTGCGTAAAATACTGCCTTAAAACCACT
>NZ_JBSIUQ010000026.1:0-1989 GCF_053654695.1 Helicobacter sp. 23-1044 | reverse complement strand
ATCTAAAAACGCACAAAATTTCGCTCCCATTTAATGCCATAAATCACGCAAAATATCTCTCAAACAAAATGGGTATAGCGATTTTGAATATCGCCTTTAATGCCGACTGCGCGGAAATCACGCTTGAATGCGATGATATGCAAATGATGGATTTCGCGAGAAATTTGCAAGGTGCAAAATGCCATATTTAGTCCTAACCACCATCATTTGGGCGTTTTCGTTTCCGCTCATTGGATATTTTATAAGTGGGCAGATGGATAGCTTTTTTGCGGCGTTTTTCCGTGTGTTTTTGGCGTTTTTGGTATTTTTGCCAATGCTTGATTTTACGATTCAAAATGCTTTGAAATTCAAATTATTTGCCATCGGTGCGCTTCAAATTGGCATAATGTATATTTTTTATTACAACTCTTTTGCGTATTTATCAGTCGCCGAAGTCGCGCTATGGACGATATTCACGCCGTTTTATGTGAGTTTGATTTATGATTTATTTGCTGGGCGATTTCGTGCGCTATATCTTTGTAGTATCGCGCTGTGCGTATTTGGCGCAGGTGTGATTAAATATAGTGGCGTAAATGCGGACTTTTGGAAGGGATTTTTGCTTGTGCAGGGCGCAAATATCGCCTTTGGCGCGGGGCAGAGCCTGTATAAAGTGGTGATTGAAAAGCATAAAAATTTAGCGCAAAAAAGCATTTTTGGATATTTTCATTTTGGCGCGATGGTGGTGACAGGGACGGCGTTTGTCGCGCTTGGCGATAAGGACTTTTTACCGCAGAATCTTGCTTCGTGGGCGGTGCTGATATATTTAGGCGTTGTGAGCTCTGGCGTGGGATATTTGTGGTGGAATAAGGGCGCAGTGGCGGTGGATGCGGGATTTTTGGCGTTAATGAATAATGCGCTAATCCCGGCGGCGATTTTGGTGGATTTGCTATTTTATTTCGGCGGATTTGGCGGGGCGAATTTATTTGAATCAAACGCCCTTTGGCGCGTTATTTTTGGCATTTTTTTGATGGCATTATCGCTTGTGATTCACAAAAAAATCATAGATTATTATGAGAAATAACGCGTGATTTTGTGAATTTTGCGTGAATTGCAGAATCTCGCAATTTGCAAAATCTACCCCACCCCCTTAATCCCCAGCGCGCCTTTGGATTTGTGTGAAATGTCAAATCCATAGCGCAAAAACGCACTCAATGTGTTGCAAATCGTAGATTTGCCAAAAGCAATCCAAACCACGCAAATCTAAAAGAATTGCGAATCAATGTCCGAAAAATCAAATCAATAAATTATTAGATTCGCGTGAATCTAGCACAAATTTAGCGGTAGATTCAAAGCAAAACGCCATAAAACCACGCACCACACGCATTAGCACGGCAAATCTAAATATCCCCACGCCCAATCAAAGTGAAATGCAAAAGTGGGTTGATGAGTGGCACAAAGGGCAGACAATGGAAAATTATCGCGAACAAGAAAGTGCGCTATACACGCTATTTCACCGCACTTACCCGCGCAATGATAATTTGGACGAAATTTTGGTTAAAGTCGCCACGCTTAACGACTTTTATAGCACCAATATTTACAATATTTTCGCGGTGGCAAAGCATATAAAGGGCGTTTTGGGCGTTGATTTGCGTTTGCAAAATGGCGATGAAAACCTTGTGGGCGAAATCGCAAAAGTCAGCATAAATGGCAAAGTGAAGCATTTTTACTCATTTGCGACAAAATTCTGCTCTCACCACAATGAAGCGGATTTTGCGATTTATGATAGCTATGTGGAAAAAATGTTGCTTTATTTTCAAAGGCGCGATAGATTTGGCGACTTTAAAAGCGCGGATTTGCGTGATTATGGGCGATTCAAAAAGGCGTTGAATGATTTTAAGGCATTTTATGGTTTGGATTGCGATTTAAAGCAATTAGATATGTATCTTTGGCAAGCAGGGAAAAAGCACTTTGCGAAGTATAAAAAATAAACAGATTCTGCGAATTTTGCTT
>NZ_JBSIUQ010000025.1:0-2553 GCF_053654695.1 Helicobacter sp. 23-1044 | reverse complement strand
TCAAAAATTCGCAGAATCTAAATGAATTTCGTCATTGCAAGAGTTGCGAATGCAAGTCGTGGCAATCCACACTTTCCGTCATTGCGAGATTCTGCGTAGCAGAATCGTGGCAATCCAAATAATTTATATATTAAATAAAAACAGATTCTGCGTTTTTGCGTAAATTCGCAGAATCTCGCAATAAACTTCGCAGAATCTCTTGCGAAAAAGTCAAAAAAATCAAAACTTCGCAGAATCTAGCACGGAATTTCCGCTATATTTCTAATGGCTTACTAACCGCCACTTTGCAAAAGTAAAGAAAGCCAATCAGCAAGGCGATACCGATTACATATCCTAAGAAAACTCCCCAAAATCCAGCCACCACAAAGCTAACTAGCGCGATTATCGCCACCGCGCAAACATAGGGTAGTTGCGTGATAAAGTGGCTTTGCACCGAGCATTCAGCCCCTGTGGCGGATAAAATCGTAGTATCGCTAATTGGCGAGCTATGGTCGCCAAACACCGCCCCTGCCAAAATCGCACTTATGCAAAGCGCAGAATCTACGCTCCCACCGCTATTTACGCTGATTACTTCTACGCCTATTGGGATTAAAATCGCAAATGTCCCCCAGCTCGTGCCCGTAGCAAAGGCGATAAACGCCGCAATGCAAAATAAAATCGCAGGGGTGAAAACCACCGCATTTGAGTTAAAAAAGTCCCGCCCGACACTCGCCAAATACACGCCCGTCTGCATATCATCGCGAATCACAGGTCCAATCCCCCACGCCAAAATCAAAATCAAAATCGCAGGTAGCATACCTAAAAATCCCGCGCGGATTATGGGCGCGTAATAGGCGACTTTAAGCTGTTTGCGCGAGATAAAAAAGCTCACAATCAGCGTAAATAGCCCGCCGTAAAAAAGCGAAAACGCCGTGCTTGTGTTTGCCAAAATATCCATTAGATTTTGCGAATTGCTCGCACGCCACCCGCTATAAAAAATCATCGCAAAAATCGCCACCATAAGCATCAAAATCGGCACAACCAAAAGCCAAACCGAGCTAGTCGCCCGATGTGCGTGCGATTCACGAAGCTCTTTTACGCCGACATTTACATTTTTTTGCATTGCGCGGAGATTCACTTGCCACAAAATCGTAAAAAACACCGCCACAAGCGCAAACCACGCATAATAATTACTCCAAATGCTTTGCATTAGTAGCACAAAACTATCGCCAAAATCTTTGGGGACATTCTTATCCATTACGCCCAAAATATACGCGCCCCAGCTTGAAATCGGCATTAGAATGCAAATGGGCGCAGAAGTCGAATCGATGATATACGCAAGGCGTTCGCGCGAAGATTTATTGGCGTCATTTAGCGATTTGCTGATTTGCCCCACGGTCAGCGCGTTAAAATAATCATCGATAAAAATCACAATCCCCGCCACAAATGCGATAAACTCCGAGCCTTGTGGCGATGAAATGCGCTTGTGCGCCCACGCTACAAAGGCATTCACCGCGCCAGAATACAAAATGAGCTGACTTAAAATGCCTAAAATGATGAGAAATCCAAAAATGTAAATGCTATCTAAATTTGCGCTGATTGCGCCATTTTCGCTTGTGTAGAAAACCCCCGCGATATTTTTGTAAATGTAGGGCAGAATCTCAAAAGGCGAATTATAAAATAGCAAAATCCCACCAAGCGCAATCCCGCAAAGCAAGGACAGCGCGACTTTACGCGTGATAAACACAAGCGCAATCACCACCACAGGCACTAACAAACTCAAAGCCGAATCGCCCAAAAATAATCCTTTTTACAAAAAATAAAATCGCATTTATGAAAAATAAAAACGCAGAATCTACCATTTTTAGACTTAAAATGTGGGATAGTTTTTGAGATTTGCTGAATCTCGCACGGCGTTTGAAATGCGAAATATCGCTAGATTATGTGAATTTGCCTAAATTTTATATGATTCGTAGAAACTAAATGGATTGCCACGACTTGCCTTTGGCAAGTCTCGCAATGACGAATTATTTTGAGATTTTGAGATTTTTCGCTTCGCTCAAAATGACAAAAAATAAAATTTGATTCGTGCAAAGCACGAATCACAATTCGCAGGATTGGATAAAGAAACTTCGGCTTTGCCTTGTTTTGCGAGTGTAGCGAAGCAACCATCGAAGTAATGGCGATTTTGCGTCAGCAAAATAAAAAGCGTTCGTGCGAAAGTATCGTGAGTGGAGTTCGTGGGTTGTGCCGAAAAATTCAAGATAGGACTTGGGAGTCCATCGAGCGAGAATTTTTCAAACTCCCGCGAAATCCGCCACGAGACTTTCGCACTTTTTCACTTAATACTTCCCTGTCCTTCCTCCACTTCTCGTATTCTTCGCTCCGCCGGTGTCTATGCCATAGTTTCGATTTTCATCCTTTGCTTCGCCTTTGATGTAGATAAATGCGCTTGTGTTCCACTTTATATTTGCATTCCAATAGGCATTATAAAGCAAGAAGTTTGGCATTGCGGGGATGACTTGCCCTGCGTTATTTTTTGCTATGCCGTGCCGAATGTTTAGTTTGTAAGTC
>NZ_JBSIUQ010000024.1:0-3922 GCF_053654695.1 Helicobacter sp. 23-1044 | reverse complement strand
GTTAAACTCCGCATTTATGGTGCTAAATTTATAAGAATTTGGTGCGATGAAAAATGTCGTCTCTGCGCTTACAGATTTGCCATCTTTGCTAGTGCCGACACAAGAGATACTCGCCTCACCGCTAGATTCTGGCGCATATTCGCCAAAGATGAAATTTTTCCCTTTGCCTGAAAATAATGCGCTAAAAAAGCTATTTTCTTTTGCCGCTCCGCTAAAACTTTTGCCACTTTTTTCGGTGATGGTGCAGTTTAATGATGAAATGCCACTGCTAAATTTCCCCGCGCTATCGATTGAAAAAATGCGGAAATTATATGAGTTGCCTGAGATTTTCGTATGGACTTTTGAGGCGATTTGATTTGTATTGCCATCTTTTTCATCTAAAATTACCAAGTTGCCTAACTCATCGGGCTTTTCGGGCTCGGGTTCGGGTGCGCCACCGCTGTTTGGCGTATATGATGCTTTCTCGCAAGGTCCTGTCCTTTGTTGCACCCAGCCAAGCGCATCTTCTTGTATAAACTCCCTAAAACGCACGGTTTGTCCGCCTTGATTTGGTAAAAATGAAGTTATATTACCGCCACCCGGTGGCTCATAGCAGAATCGCCATCCATAAGGTATATTGTAGCTTGTTAATCGCTCCCTACATTTCTTTTCATCATCTGTGTCGTCGCATTTGGGCTTGTAGTAATATCTAGTGCCTGTTGTGTCATCGTCACATAATTTTCTATTTGATACTTCTTTGCCCTCTACTTTATCCACGCATTTGGAGACTTTTTCAAAATCATTTGGCACATTTCTATCGCTCGTATCATATTCAATCGCGCAAAAAGAAAATGTCTGTGGCGCGTTCCAATGCCCCATTCCTACAAATACATGGCAATCCCCAGCGTTCCAAGCGCAACCGCCATTACCGCGACAGCCACCTTCCCAAGCATTTTTAAATCTGCATAGTTTGCTTTGAGCGGTTTCTTCGGCAGAATCATCTTTATAATCCAAACTCCATTTCCACTCTTTTTTACAACCCTGTGGTGGGAAAGGGGCGGCGCAATATGTGCCGTGTCCCCTCCAAGTGTTATCATTTTGTGCGGTGCTATGAGCCATACCTATCTTTGCAAAGCAACGAAAAACCTTACCCGTTGGTCTATGTCCATTGCCCCCATCGCCGGGTCCTCCGCCACCTTGCCCGAAGGCAAATGCGCTAAATATAAGTAGCGCAAAAAGTAGCTTCATCGCGCTTTTGGGGCGACTATAAAATCCCCCCCCCCCTAAACTGATATTTATTCTCATAAAGAACCTCCATTTTTGAAATAGGCAAATTGTAGCACAAAATCTATATTTGTTGCAAAAAATCTTTTATTTTATCTTGCAAGTCGCGGATATTGCCTGTGTTTTCGATGACAAAGTCTGCTTTTTCGCGCTTTTTTTCAATGTCTATTTGGTTTGATAGGCGCGTCTTTGCGGATTCGTAGCTTAAATTATCGCGTTTTTGGATTCGCGCTAACTGCAAATCGCTTGGCGCGTAGATTAAAAGCGTTAGCGGGATTGCATAGCCACTGCCACGCTCTTGTAGCTCGTAAAAAAGCGGAATGTCGATGAAATATGTGATATTTTGCGCTTCAAAAATTTGTGCTTTTTGCTTTACAACTGCGCGTATTTTGGGGTGGAGAATGGACTCTAATGCGCGAAGTTTTGCCTTGTCGCTAAAAACGATTGCGCCTAATTTTTTGCGATTGATTTGTGGGGGGGTGCGCTTGATTTTCGCAGAATCTATCGCAGAATCTCGCGCAATTTTCGCAGAATCTCGCACGAAATCCGCAGAATCTCGCACAATTTTCGCAGAATCTCGCGCAAAATCCGCATTTTGTCCCCCATCCCTTGTGGAGATTGTTATTTTTTGTTCCCCCTCCCTTGCGGAGGGGGCTAGGGGGTGGGTAATTTTCGCATTAGATTCTGCGATTTTTATTTGATTTGCAGAATCTAATAAAATTTCATCTCCAAAGATTCGCACTACTTTGTCTTTGCTTTGCTCCAAAACTTCGTGTGCGATTAAGTCCGTGTCGATTATGGGATAGCCGTGCAGTTTTAGAATGCTACAAGCGGTGGATTTACCGGTGGCGATGCCACCTGTAAGGGCGATAGCGTTTTGAAACTTCATTGCCCTTGATTTTTTGTAATCGCCCTCATTGACGGGTCATCTTGTAGCACTGTCGCATTTCTATCCATATACTCTTTCTCTTCGCCGATTTTATGCTCGACATAATCGGCGTTTGCGTCCTTTATCACGGTGCGCGAAGTTTCGCTGATGATGTCTGTGCCGGGGATACTTTCGTGCTTGTAAAATTTAAAATACGCCACCGCGCCAATCGCGCCAATCACAACGAGTTTGCCAAGATTGCTCATAATTTGCTCCTTTTATTTTCAAAATCTGCGATTCTAGCATAATAATGCAAAATCTATACTATAATATCGCCTTAAAATTTTTGTTTTACGAAAGGTTGGAGTTGCAAAAAACTATTAAATTTTTACAAGAAAATAATGAGCTAAAAATCATCGAAACGCCACTTGACATTGAGCTAGAAATCCCACATATCGCCTATATTGAGGTAAAAAAGGACGATTCAAAGGCACTGCTTTTTACAAATCCTATTTGCAGACGGACGAATCAGAGCTTCAAAATTCCTGTATTTATGAATCTTTTTGGCTCTTTTAGACGATTAGAATTGCTTGGGATAAATGCCGAATCTATTTCGCAAAGTATCCGCGATTTTACGCGCCTATCCGCGCCCAAAAATTGGCGCGATTTGTTTGCAAAAATCCATCTTTTTAGTCAGCTTCGCTTTTTGCGCCCTAAAAAAATGCGCGATTCGTGGCATAAAACACATAAAATTATCCCAAAAGATAAAGTCGATTTATTTTCGCTCCCTATCTTAAAAACTTGGGAAAATGACGGCGGTAGATTCATAACCGCAGGGCAGATTTACACGCATAGCTTGGATAATTCGATGAAAAATTTGGGAATGTATCGGCTTCAAATTTATGATAAAAATCACTTGGGAATGCACTTTCAAATCCACAAAGATTCAATGATATTTTTTGATGAGTATAAAAAAGCAGGGCGCAAAATGCCCGTGAGCGTGGCAATCGGAGGCGACCCGCTTTATACTTGGTGCGCTCAAGCTCCCCTGCCGCTTGGAATGTTTGAGCTAATGCTGTATGGATTTATCCGCAAGATTCGCCCACGCCTCCGCAAATGCCAAAGCAATGACATTTTTGTCCCGCACGATTGCGACATAATAATCGAAGGCTTTATCGACCCAAATGATATGCGCGATGAGGGACCTTTTGGCGACCACACGGGCTATTATACGCCCATTGAAAAATATCCTGTGATGGAAGTGGAAAATATTTTGCTAAAAGAAAATGCCGTGTATTTGGGTGCGGTGGTGGGAAAACCGCCTTTGGAGGACAAATATTTGGGCTATGCAACGGAGCGCATTTTTTTGCCACTGCTGAAAACCACAAGCCCCGCGCTGATTGACTATTATATGCCTGAAAATGGCGTTTTTCACAATCTCATTTTGGCAAAAATCGCACCCAAATATCCCTCCCACGCGCAACAGATTATGCACGGATTTTGGGCTATGGGACAGATGAGCTTTGTCAAACACGCCATTTTTGTGCCACAAAATGCGCCAGAGCTTACAAATCATAGCGCGATTGCGGAATTTATTTTGAATAATTTTGACATTAACGAGCTTTTTATCTCACACGGCATTGTCGATGCGCTTGACCATTCATCGCCAAAATTTGCGCAAGGCGGGAAGTTAGGCGTGGATTGCACAAACGGCGCACCGCCTTATGAATCGCCACAAATTTTAAGCGATGACGCACTTTTGGCAAAAATAGCGCAAAATTACAGCGAGGC
>NZ_JBSIUQ010000023.1:0-4140 GCF_053654695.1 Helicobacter sp. 23-1044 | reverse complement strand
TTTTATATTTATTTGGATAAATCATCGCATTGCTTATCAAATCAAAATTATTCATCGTGCGAATGTTGCTTTTATATAAAGTGCCGATGGTGCCGTATTGCGGGGTGATTTCTGCTTTGAAACCATTTGCGCCACTTTTGGTTAGCGTATAAATGTCATTGTAAGTCGATAGGCGGGAGAAATCCACGCCCAAAGCCGTGTAAGATTTGCCACCTGTATCCGTAACGAGTTTAGCAATCAAATATTCTTTGCCTAGCTCAAAATTCGCGCCAAAATCAAGCAAGATTTTAGATTTTGCGTCTTTGAAGCTCACGCTACCGCCATCACTAACACTTATCATAAGGTGCGATAAATTTTTGCCGTTGCCATTGTTATTAAATGTATTAGCACTCTCATCGATAAATAATCTGTAATTTTTGATTAGTATTTTTGCGCCTTTTTCCGCCTTTAAATGCGTGCTATTCTCACTATTTGCACTCCAAATTGGTTTTATCGTGCCTAAATTATTTAGCGTTAGTATAGTCTCTTTTACATCACTCGAAATTCCACCCATCGTGCCGTAGTTTGTTACAGCACCAACACCAAATGCCCCAACGCCACTATCTCTATGAATCCAAATCATTCGCTCCGCAATGCCATAATTGATTACTTCTCCAATATAGCCACCATTGTTAAATTGTGTCCATTGATTGCCTTGACTTACTTTCAGCTCTCCATAGTTGATAAAAGTGCCGATTTGAGATTTGATGGTAATACCCACACTGCCACCCACTAGATACGCGCCACTATTTGTGATTTCGGTATATGGTGTATCTATTGTGCAATTAGAACTACCAGAAGTGCAATTTTTAATATCTCTTAACTCAATCGCATTTAATAGGCAAAATCCCCCCCCCCCATAGCAAATGTAACAATATAGCCACTCTACGCATATTTCGCCCCTTTAATCGATGATTTGCAAATTATATGTTTTGCCAACTTAAACCAACTTAAACAAAGATAATACTTGGCAAAATTCGGGGTGCAATGGCGCAAAATTTTCACATATTTTTGCAAAAATGCAAGTTGTGGCATTTTTATGGTAGAATTATCGCTAAAAAATGCGGAGAGAATAAATGGTGATTTTTAGTGATGATGAGCTTTTAGAGCCTGTGGAGGGCGTTTTGGAGCGACTGCGCCCTAGCATTTTGCTTGATGGCGGGAATATTACGCTTGAATATATCAAAGGTGGCAAGGTTTTTGTGCGATTAGAGGGCGCGTGTAAGGGTTGCCCAAGTAGCAACAATACGCTTAAAAACGGCATTGAGCGCACTTTGCGAAATGAGATTCACCCAGAGATTGAAGTGGTGAGCGTAAATTAGGGATTCGCCACAGAGCACGAAAGATTAAGGATTTTTTTGGAAAAAGTAAAAGTTTTGGATAGAAAATCGTTCTCGCTTCTATCAAAGGCAAAAAAGGCGTTTTTGGCAAAGGACTACGCGCTATCACTGCGCCTTTACAATGATTTGACACTTGCTGATGATGAAAACAAAGAGGCAAAAATCGGCGTCCTTTTAAGCGATATAGCCGTTGAAAACGAAGAGCAAGCGCAAAAACTCTTTGAATACTATCAAATCCTAAAATTGCAAAAAATCGCCCACGCAGAGGACAATATCCTAAATATCATAAGCCTTTTGGATAGGAATACAAATCATTTCGCCGAGCTTGTCAATGACTTTGAAAACGCCAAAATTAACGACATTGATGGCATTTTGTATAGCGACTTTAAAAAGCTAGTGGCGGCGAGTAATTTTAAGAAAATCTTTGAATGCGCGATGTTTAGCACAAAGATTATTTTCACAAATAAGGGCGATTTCGTGGAGTTTTTGGACTTGCTTGTGGAAAATGATTTTGGCGATGTGGCGATGCAATACATTGAGACGCTAGATTCTGCGAACTTTTATGATAAAAAAATCCAAGATATTCTAAAAAAAGCATTAGAAAACGCAGAATCTAGCGCAGAATCTAACAAAAAACCTGCAAAAATTGCAGAATCTACCAAAGGCAAAAAATGAAAATCGACTTAAAAAATGGCACGAATCTAACGGACAACACGCAAGAAATCGATGAAAATAGCATTTTTGTAAAAACCGCGCTAAATGAAAAATACGCAAAAAATCTGCCCTGCAAAATCATTGCGCCAAATGAGCTAAAAAAATATTTGGCGCATTCGCCCAAAATCATCGGCATTACGGGAACAAATGGCAAAACAACAACGGCAAGTTGCATTTATTCTATGCTACTCACACTTGGATTTAAAGCCGCGCTGATTGGTACTCGGGGCGTTTTTATAAATGATTCGCAAGTCGCACCAAAGGGGCTTACAACGCCTACTCTGCTTGAACTTTACCACTTTATCCACTTGGCAAGTTTGCAAAATTGCGACTTTGTGATTATGGAGGTTAGCTCCCACGCGATAGCCCAAAAGCGCATAGAGGGGCTAGATTTCGCACTAAAAATTCTTACAAATATCCAAAGCGACCATTTGGATTTTCATAAAACTTTGCAAAATTATATCGATACAAAAAACGCGTTTTTTGCGGACTCTGCGCTAAAACTCATCAATAAGGACTGCGATTTGGCGCGTTTTAATGTCGAAAATGCCTACACTTATGGCATTGAAAATGTTGCTAATCTCAAAGTGGAGGCATATTGTGCGCGTCCAAATATTCACGCGCTAATTTTGTGGAATAATTTTCGCACCAAAAAAAGCGAAAATGCAAATGTCAAGTCCTGCCTCACAGGCAAATACAATCTTTATAATATCATCGCGGCGATTTCGGCGGTGCGGTTAGTTTTGGCGGATTTGAGTTTGGAGCAAATCGCCGATTCGCTAAATGAATTTGGTGGCGTGGAGGGGCGAATGCAAGTGGTGAATCAAAATCCGCTTGTGGTGGTGGATTTTGCCCACACGGCGGAGGGAATGCAAAATATTTTTGAAGCGTTTTTGGGTGCGAAGATTGTGGTAGTTTTTGGCGCAGGTGGCAATAGAGACAAAACCAAACGCCCCAAAATGGGCAAAGTCGCCGAAATCTACGCACAAAAAATCTACCTTACAAGCGACAATCCACGCGATGAAAAGGCAGAGAATATAATCGCTGAAATTTTAGGCGGGATTAAAAATAAAGAAAAAGTTATCACTCAGGCAAATCGCAAAAACGCCATAATCTCCGCACTTGAAGGGCTAAAAAGCGATGAGATTTTGCTAATTTTAGGCAAGGGCGATGAGACTTATCAAATCATAGGGAGCGAAAAAATCCCATTTGATGATAGGCAGATTGTAAGAGATTTTTACGCAAAATCCTAAAAATGCGCTAGTCTGCCCCAAAACGCAGAATCTAATTAGATTCTACAAAAATTAAGCAAATTTTTCAAAAATTTACGATAAAATCGCAACTTTTATTTTTTAAAAAGGAGTGCGAATGCCAAAGATGAAAACAAATCGCGGCGCAGCGAAGCGATTTAAGGTTAAGAAAAATCTTATTAAGCGTGGTTCGGCGTTTAAAAGTCATATTTTAACCAAAAAATCGCCCAAGCGAAAAGCCGGACTAAACGCCCCGCAGTATGTGGATAAGACAAATGAAATGCAGGTGAAAAAACTGCTTTGTTTGGCGTGAGTGTTTTAAAAGAGTTGAGTTAGAATCCCCCGAAATGGGCAAGTTGTAGCAATGCTACCACCGAAATCAAAATTAAGGTAAAGGACAAAAAATGAGAGTAAAAACAGGCGTTGTTCGCCGCAGGCGACATAAAAAGATTTTAAAACTAGCGCGAGGCTTTTACAGCGGGCGCAGAAAGCATTTTAGAAAGGCAAAAGAGCAGTTAGAGCGAAGTTTGTGCTATGCGTTTCGCGATAGAAAGCGCAAGAAGCGAGATTTTAGGCGACTATGGATTGTGCGAATCAATGCGGCGTGCCGAATCAATGATATTAGTTATTCAAAATTTATCCACGGGCTAAAACTCGCAAATATCGATTTGGATAGAAAGATTTTGGCGGATATGGCGGTAGAAAATCCAAGTGCGTTTAGCGAGATTGTAGCAAAGATAAAGGGCGCAAAATAGCGATTTTAGATTCTGCGAAATCGCAGAATCTCACACGGAAAA
>NZ_JBSIUQ010000022.1:0-8812 GCF_053654695.1 Helicobacter sp. 23-1044 | reverse complement strand
AGATTTTTTGGGTGAGATTCTGCGGAAAGTGAAAAATGCAGAATCTAAATATGGATTGCCACGATTTTGCAAAGCAAAATCTCGCAATGACGAAAAATCACGCTAGATTCTGCGAATTGTGCGAAAATTTAATGGATTGCTTCGTTGCGTTCGTTGCACTCACGCGCCTCGCAATGACGAAATGGTAAAAAATTCTGCGTTCTCTTACAATTCGCAGAATCTTGGATTGCCACGATTCTGCTTCGCAGAATCTCGCAATGACGGAAAATTAAGGCAGATTCTGCGAATCGCACAAAAACGCAGAATCTAAATATGGATTGCCACGATTTGACAAAGTCAAATCTCGCAATGACGGAAAAACACGCTAGATTCTGCGATTCGTAAAAAATTTAATGGATTGCCACGATTCTGCTTCGCAGAATCTCGCAATGACGAAAATGTGGCGTAAATCTCGCAATGACGGAAAATTAAGGCAGTTTCTGCGATTTGTGCGAAAAATGCAGAATCTACTCTAAATTCGCAGAAACTAATAGAATCTACCCACCCCCTTAATCCCACTCCGCAAGGGAGGGGGAGAAAATGCAAAATCTCCGCAAGGGAGTGGGAGAATTTTTGAGATTCTTCGCGAACGAAGTTCGCTCAGAATGACAAAGTTTGTGCGAGATTCTGCGATTTATGAAAAATCTAATGGATTGCCACGAAAATGCTTTGCATTTTCTCGCAATGACGGAAAATTAAGGCAGATTCTGCGATTCGCACGAAAATGCAGAATCTGCGAGATTTTCGCCACTTTGCCTATTCGATTCGCTTGAATCTTTTCGCAAAAAGGGCTGCACCCCCCCCCCGCCCTGCTCCCCCTACGCGCCAAAAAGCAGCCGCTTTTTCGCTTTTAGGGGGAGAGCCTCGCTTTTCCGCTTCTAGCAAAAAATCGGCGGTTGCACTACTGCAACCTTGAATCCGATTTTTTGCACCACGAAGCGGGCGAGATTCGGTGCTTCGCACGGATTTGATTTTTTGGGATGGTTGCTTCGCTTCGCTCGCAAATTCTGCGAATTGCCACGATTCTGCATTCGCAGAATCTCGCAATGACGAAATGGAGGTAGATTCTGCGAATTAAATAAAAAATCACAAAATCTTGGATTGCCACGATTTTGCAAAGCAAAATCTCGCAATGACGATTCGGAGCGTGTGGATTGCTTTGGCGATTCGTTGAATCGCCTCGCAATGACGGAAAATTAAGGCAGATTCTGCGATTCGCACGAAAAACGCAGAATCTAAATAAATTTTGCAGAATCTGTGAATTTTTTCGTGCGAGATTCTGCGAATTGCAAGAAAAATGCAGAATCTACTCTAATATCGTAGAATCTAATTGAGATATTTCGCTACGCTAAATATGACAATATTTTTTGGATTGCTTCGTTGTGGCTTCGCCACTGCCTCGCAATGACGGATTTTTTAGATTCTGCGAACGCAGAATCTACCCACCCCTTAATCCCCCTCCGCAAGGGAGGGGGAAAAATGCAAAACCACCGCAAGGGAGGGGGAGAATTTTTGAGATTCTTCGCTCGTTTCACTCGCTCAGAATGACAAATTTCTGCGCTAGATTCTGCGAATCGTAAAAAATCTAATGGATTGCCACGATTTTGCAAAGCAAACTCGCAATGACGGAAAATCACGCGAGATTCTGCAATTCACACAAAAATGCAGAATCTAAATAAATTTTGCAGAATCTGTGAATTTTTTTCGTGCGAGATTCTGCGAATTGTAAAAAATCTAATGGATTGCCACGATTTGACAAAGTCAAATCTCGCAATGACGGAAAATTAAGGCAGATTCTGCGATTCACGCTAATTTCGCAAAATCTTGCAAGGGTGATTCGTGGTGTGAATTTAGTATGGTTGCAATGTGAATCGCCCTAATCCAAATGAGCATTGTTTGCCAAGCCCGATAAGTTCGCCTATTTTTAGTAATGTGTAGCTTTGTTTATCCAAACTATCTATAAGTATGTCGCCCATAAGTCCGCCCAAATTCATAGTATTGTGATGGCGGGATTTGCGGTATAATTCGGTGTATTTTAGATTTATGCTTATTAGTTTTGCGCTAGATTCGTGCAAAGATTCACTATTTTTGCCAAAAATGGCTAATTTTCGCTTGTGAAGTGAGCTAAAAATATCGTGCAACGATAGCGCGTTGTCTCGCACGAAAATATTGTTTTTCTTTATGCGAAGCGGTGTGGTAAATGTAATTTTTGCGCGTGGCGTGAAATTATCGATATTTAGTTGTGTCCTAAAATCTAATGGCATTTTTATATCATCATTGCAAAAGCAAAATTTGTCATTTACAAAAATCACAATGTCTTTAAAAATCTCCCGCGCTCCGTTGATATTTAGCCCTATCTCACAAAGCATTTTATGCAAACTTGCAAGGATTACAGGCGCGTTTTGGATGGCAGATTCAAACAAATAGATATTAAAATCATAGCGCGGTGCGCCTAGCTTAAAATCCAAGCAAAAATTGTGATAGGTATTTTTGCGCTCATAGAAGTCAAAAAAGGCGCAAGATTCTGCGCTTTGGCAAGATTCGCATTTGCCGTCATCTTTGGTGCAAACTACGCTTTTTAGCGCGTATCCTAATGCGCCTCGAATCTGTGAGCCGATAAAAAATGGCGGGATAAATTCATCGCGGGATAAAATGGAGATTTTACAAAAATCTATCATTTTACAAACTTTTTAGGCAATCATCTTTAAGGCATTTTTGATTAAAAGATTCGATTATTTGTTGCAAATCGCTTTGAATTGTTTGTGGCGAATCTTGCCCTTTTGTTATATGCACCAAATTATTTCTAATTTTATTTATGTCTTTTATGAGATTGCATAGATTTTTAAACACAATTAAATGTTTGCTACGAATGATAGATTCTAACTCATCAAATAAATCTTTGTCTAAATAAAATTTGCATTTTTCATAACATTTATCTTTTTTGGTTTGATAATTAACGCTATTTAAATCATTATCGCATACAAAATACATAAATTCTTTTACCGCCTGTTGCACTTTGTATGGCTCATTATTACTATTTTTCCGCCATTTTGTAAAATAACCTTTTTGATTTAAACTATCCAAAATATACAGCGAAATCGCCTCGCTAATGTATGTTGCGGATATTAAATAGTATTTTTTTAAGTGCATAAGTCGCGCTAATTTGCAGTATTTATTATAATCTTTTTTTGTGCTTTGAATATCTTTAAAGACGCCTAAAATAAACTCTGTATCTTTTAAAATATTCTCCAAACCACCAAACGCAGAATCTGCCTTTGCCTTTTGTAGCTCGGTATTGACTTTGTCTAGCAACTCAAAGATTTGACTAAACGCATTTGCGTGAAGTGCGTTTGAAAAATGTGTAAGCGCGATGATAAAAGGCTCATTTATTTTCATCTCTGGCACACGCAAAGTTTGCGTAAATGTCTGCAAACAAAGTGCAATAAGACTAATTTGTGAATATCGCTCTAAACTTATATATTGAAACAAATCGCGCTCTTGCGAATCTTTGCCTTGCGTTTTTGCAAAAAGTAGCGTTATGGATTTTTTGGTGCTAATTTGCGCTAACACACTTGCAAAACTAGCAATAATAGGCTGATGGCGAAATCCGTGCGTAACATCTAAAATGACATTTTTGCTTTGGGTATTTTTGATAGATTCGATAACTTGGCTAAAAACAGATTCGATGTCGTTGTCGGGCACTTTTATCGGCTCATTTTTATCAAAAATCGCCTTGCATTGTGGCAATGTGTCAAAAATCTCATTTTGATATTTGATAGATTTATCTGTGCCAATAAAAGTGTAAGTCGCATCTTTGCCAAAGCTCTCTACCAAACAATGCGTGGAGTTGTGAAAATCGCCATTTTTTAATTGTGGCAAATCTAACGCAGAATCTTTACTATACGCACTTTTTACAATCTTACCATCTTTATCTTTGCCCGCCATTCCCAAAATTGCAATGATATGAAAATCCATAATCTGCACCTTGCCAAATTTATTTCATAAAGCCCATTTTTTCAAATTTGCCGATGTTTTTGGTTTTCACTTCACCACAAAGTCTTTCATAAAAATCATCGGCATCTTTGATTGGGTTAAATTTATGTCCCTTTACCACCACAGCAAAATCACCAATGGTAAGATTATCCACGCTTTTAATGAGCTTTTTTACACTAGCATTGCATTTTAATCCTAATAGGGAGCATTCTCTCTCTAACAATTTTGCCTTTTGTTCATCATTTAGTGCTTTAAATTCTAATTTCACATCAAATCGCCGCAAAGCCGCCTTGTCAATATCGCTCATCAAATTTGTCGTAGCGACAAAAACGCCATCAAATTTTTCCATTTGGGTTAGCATTTCGTTAGTTTGAGTTAATTCATAACCACTTGCGCCACTTCTATCACGCAAAAAGCTATCCACTTCATCAAAAACTAACACCATATCGCGCTTTTTAGCGTCCTTAAAGGCATTTGCGATATTGTGCTCCGTGCCACCTACAAATTTATCTAGCAAATCACTTGCATTTTGCACTACGCAATCTCTTTGCAATTCCTTTGCCAAATATTGCGCAAAGGCACTTTTCCCTGTGCCACTTACGCCATAGATACAAATTTTGATATTTCTATCATTTTTTAGCGCGGATATTAGTTTATTTAAATCAAAATCCACATTGATAAATTCTAGCGAATAGCTTTTTGGTAGAGTGGATTTATTGGGTTTTTTGCGTTTGGGTTTTTCAGGCAAAAGGCGAATCGTGGTTTTTTGTGCTTTGATGGTGTTTTTGATAAGCGTTTTAAAGTTAAGCGCAAAATCCCCGCCTATCATTGTGCTTACATCATTTGCTTTATAAATCACAGCAGGGGCAAATCTTTTTATATTTAGCGCAAAGTCCATAGTTGCCTTGTCTAATTTATCTCCACACACATTTCGCAGAATCTGCATTTTATGCTCTTTTTTACTAACAGCGATTTTCATCACACAATCAAATCTACGAATCGTTGCATTATCAAGCAATGAAATTTTGTTGATTATCCAAATCGTAGGCACGACATTTGTTTCTAAAATCTCATTTAAAAATGCCTTGTTCTCTAATCGCTTATCTTGCACGGAAGCATTTAAAATATCCTCCACTTCATCATAAAGTAAGATATTTTTTGGATTCACAAACTTTTGCGATAAAACATATAGACTTAATCTATCTTTGCTATCAAGCACACTGCCATCATAATCGCTTTTTACTTTGTATAGATTTAAACCCACGCTTTTTGCAAGCAACTTTGCTAACTCCGTTTTCCCCATACCAGCTTCGCCATAAAGCAATATATTTGCGCCGATTCTGCGTTGTTTTGTAGCTTGGGTAAGATATTTTGCCATTAAATCAAAATCCACCACATAAGGATAATGCTCTTTTGTAAGATTGCTTTTTTCGCATAGCTCTACAAAGTTTGCAACTAAATCATTTTTATCATTGCACTCGCTTATCAAAATATCTGCGAGTAGCGTATTTGCAAACTCAAATGGCTCATTAAACGGTCTAGAATCGCTGTTTAAAATCCCTGCTTGTTGCAATATGCTTTTTCTTTGCAGTGCCAAAGCTACGCTCTCATAAGGGTAACCTATTATTTTGCTAACAACCATTGCCAATCGGCGTGGAGCGTCTGTTTTAAGTGATTGTATAAAACTATATAGCGTCATACAATGTTCTGCAATGGTGATACATTTTATAATCGCTACCTCCGTTTCATTCAAAGATAGCATATCTTTTAAATAACCCACATTTTTTTCTAAATTTTTGCAATGTGCTGAATTGCGTAATTTTTGTTGAAATGATTTATTGTCTTGCAAAGTTTTTAACTCTTTTTTGCAAAAATCTATAACTTGATTTGTGTATTTCACTGATTCGATTGTCTCACCATTAAGACTATTATAGATTTTGCTAAATCCTAAAAAGTTCGCTACATTTTCATTTAAACTATCTTTGCCAAAAAACAATGCGCTATTTTTAGAAGTGATAAAATTACACATATAAATCTTTGCTTGGTTATCAAAAAATTCAAATCCAAACTCATCTATACTTGGTGAAGGTATATCTGCCACTTTTTTAAATCTACCCATTTAATTCCCCTTTTATTTTAAAATTTAAGTTGCAATTTTAGCAAAAATCTTATAAAAATCGCAGAATCTTAATATTCCCTAAATCGCTCGTGGGCAAATATCTTTTTGGTAACCTTAATGCCATCTTCGATGGATTCGACAGAGATTCGCTTGGTGGTAGCATAAATAGGTGTTACGCCCAAACTAATCGCAAAGCGCACCATCGCATAAGTCGCACCAAAATCGCCCTGCACTAGCAAATAATCGCCTTTTTTGGCGTTTGATTTTAGCGCGGTTTTAAAATCGCCTAAAAATTCATCTAAACGCTCCGCATCTGGTGGGATATTGCCCCATTTTTCATTTGTGATATTCATAAAATTTGTAATATTAAATCGCTTTGTAGATTCGCTCTTTTGGGCTTCTGTAAGCTCGTGATTTAGCAAAATAAAAAGCGTTTTGGGCGTTTTTGGCAAATCTGGGTTTATGATAAAGTTTAGTTGCTTTAAAGATATTCTTATGCTATTTTTGATTAAGTGGATTTTATGCTCGTCATTGTGGCTTATGTGGGCTAAATCATTGCGTATGTGTTTGATTGATTCTATTAGCTCTTTCCATAATTTCAAATCATCGGCGTGTTTTTCGGCATAATCCTGCGCCCTTTGAAAATCATAAAAGACATTTTTGTCAAATTTAGTGTTATTTGGCTTGTTGCCTGTCAAAATAAAGCTCCGCACCGCTACGGATTGCTCATAAATGCTAAAACCTTCCGTTTCGATAATATCTGCTTTGATAAATCTATCAATCGCATACAGCGCGATAGATTCGTGGATATAAGTCGCAGCGATTAAATGAAAGCCTTTTTTATACATAATCCTTGCTAAATAGTAGTATTTTTCGTAATCTGTCGCATTTTTTATCGCCTCAAACTGCAACAAAATCTTTTCTACTTCACCTAAAATATTCTCTAATCCCATAAATCTTTCTCTTTTTTTTGCTTGTTTTAGCATAGATAGCGATTTGTCTAGCAAATCAAAGATTTGACTAAACGCATTTGCGTGAAGTGCGTTTGAAAAGGCAGCTAGCGAAGCAAGAAGTGGCTCTTTGTATTGATATTTGCTTTTTTGCATACTTAAAGTTTTCACAAAATTTTGCAAACTCATCGCAATAATGCTAAGGCGCGAATATTGCTCCAAACTTGTATAGCAATAAGTGCCATCGCTTTGCGCTTTGGCAAAGATTAGCATAATGCGCTTTTTGTTGTAAATCTGCTTTGCTAATGTGCTAGCAAAACTCGCAATAATGGGCTGATGGCGAAATCCGTGCGTAATGTCGATTATGATATGATTAGCGCGACAAAGTTTGATTGCCATTAGAATCTTGTGAAAAATGTCCTTTAATTCGTCATTTTGCGGGAGAATCTGTGGCGAAAATTTCTCAAAAATCGCCTTGCATTGTGGCAATGTGTCAAAAATCTCATTTTGATATTTGATAGATTCGACTGTGCCGATAAAAGTGTAAGTCGCATTTTCGCCAAAACTATCGATTAGACAATGTGTAGAGTTGTGAAACGCGCCATTTTTTAGTGGCAATTTTAGTGTAGAATCTTTGTCATAAACACTCTTTGAATCCTTGCCCGATATGCCTAAAATCGCAATGATATGAAAATCCATAAGTCGCCTAAATCAAAAAATAAAAGTGCAATTATAGCAAAAATTACAAAGATTTTTAAAGTAAAAGCAAAACACACCAAATCATCATTATGAGATTCGCATCACGCTCCGTCATTGCGAGACTTGACGAAGTCAAGTCGTGGCAATCCACAAAAATATTATTAGATTCTGTGTTTTTTCGTGCAAATCGCAGAATCTAAAAAACAACTTCCCTTGCGCGTGGTGATTCTATTCTTTTCCCCTCCCAAATGCGCGCGGGGGATTAAGGGGGGGGGGTATTTTTCGCATTAGATTCTACGAATTTCGCAGATTCTACGACTCGCCTCATTTTGTCATTGCAAGATTTGACGAAGTCAAATCGTGGCAATCCATTATTTTATTTTGGTAGTTCTGCGAATTGTGCGAAAAATGTAGAATCTAAATAAATTTTGCAGAATCTGTGAATTTTTTCGTGCGAGATTCTGCGATTTGTGAAAAATCTAATGGATGGATTGCTTCGTTGTGGCTTCGCCACTGCCTCGCAACGACGAAAGGTTTTAAGTGTTTAATCCCCTAAAATCGGGTCATAATAAAATGGAGGTTACTATGGCAAAGGAATATGGCAAATTTTAGTCCCCTATAAAATCGGGTCGGTGTAAAACAGCTATGATTTTATTGATAAAGATATAAGTGTTTTAGTCCCCTATAAAATCGGGTCGGTGTAAAACTTATAAAGTAGTGGATATAGTTCTGGGAGCAATGTTTTAGTCCCCTATAAAATCGGGTCGGTGTAAAACAACATATGAAGTTAAATGATTTCATAAATTCCCGTTTTAGTCCCCTATAAAATCGGGTCGGTGTAAAACTCTAACTCGTCCAGCATTAGAAGTAGGCTTCGTTTTAGTCCCCTATAAAATCGGGTCGGTGTAAAACTGTAGTTGTGAAGTAAGTGGATGCAATTCTAGGTTTTAGTCCCCTATAAAATCGGGTCGGTGTAAAACCAAAGTAAAATTTGGAGTTCTGTTCTTAAATA
>NZ_JBSIUQ010000021.1:0-10010 GCF_053654695.1 Helicobacter sp. 23-1044 | reverse complement strand
TGGCGTTTTGGCGGCGGTAGCGGTGCCTAGATTTGTCGCAACTAGGACAGATGCGCAGGTAGCAACAGCAAGAAGCGACTTGGCAAGCGCGCAAAAGGCGATTGTGGCAAAAGTATTTGCCGATAATATCGACCCTACGCAGAGCAAAGCACCAGATCCAAATAAACCAGTCGCAGGGCAAACTCCAAACAAAGATTGGGGTGATTGGATAATCGAAGTGGCAGGATTGGATGGCGCAAGGTGGAATAAGGGCGGTAATCCTATCTCTACAACAAACGCTGCTCTTTCAGTGGAGCAAGCAAACGGCATTGCACCCATCGGTAATGTCCAAACGACTAGCGGTGGTAAAAAAGGCGACTGCGGAATGGTGCTAGGCATCAACACAGCGGAAGGTATGCTAGTGTTCTCACCAAATAATATCGGTGGCGACCACGTGACAGTCTCAAAAGCGACAAACTTCTGCTATGCACTAAAAGTGTCCTTTGCAAGCTCTGGCGGTCCGGGAAATAAAATCATTCCACTTGCTTCTACGGGAACGGTTGAGTTTTAATTCTTTTTAATTCTACTTTCTCCCCCGCAAGGGGGAATTTAGATTCTGCGAAATTTGTCGCAGAATCTCTCTAAATCGCACAATCTACAAAGATAATTTCCACAAAATTATTATAAAAGCCGCATTTTAATCAAATCGCAGAATCTGTTTTTATTTTGTCATTGCGAACGAGCGGAGCGAAGCAAATCTTGGATTTGAGCAAAGGAGAAGAATCTGTTTTTTAAAAGTTAATAATATTATTAACCTTAATAATTTCTTAAGGTTTTTGTAGGCATAATAGTTGAGTTATGAGTAAAAAGGACGGAGTAGGTGTAAAGGACAGGATATGAGTGTAAAAGAGCGAGTAAAATTTTCATTAGATTTGACAAAGAGTTTTTTATTTGCTCTTTTGACTGCTTTGTTTGGAATTATTGCGTTTGTTGTAATCAATATTGAAACAATTACTAAATTTCAGCTTGTAATCTCAATAATTGGTGCAGTTATAATTGCGATAATGTTTGTTTTTGCAATGCGCTATCTTGTAAAAAAATTAAATGAATTGGAGAGATTGTAATGGTTGGACTAATTGTGGCAATTTGTTTAATGCTTGTATTTGGTGGATTGATTTTATATGCGATAAATTCGTTAGATAACACGACTAATTCAAAAATAGACGATAAATCAAAAATTAAAGGGTTGTAATTGGATAGATTGGCTAATAAAAGCGATATTGAAGTTTTATGTAGGTAACGCCCAATTTATTGGGTTTATGCCATTTTTTTGTAAATAATCGTTACATTTGCTAAAATGCCCGTAACCTATAAATTTTTCATATCTTTGCCACAAAGGGGACGGGTGTGAAGATTCTAATACTAAATGTTTGTTAGAATCGATTAGTATTTTTTTGCTACGCGCATATTTGCCCCAAAGCATAAATACAAGATTTTCGCGCTTTTCTGATAGGATTTCAATCGCTTTATTTGTAAGAGTTTCCCATCCAAAATCTTTGTGCGATAAAGATTTTTCTAACTACACTTAAAATTGCATTTAATAATAGCACTCCGCTACGCGCCCAAGCAGTTAAGTCGCCATTTTTTTGATATATTTATATTTAAATCGCGCTTGATTTCTTTAAAAAATAGTTCGCAATGACGAATTTTTTGCATTAGATTCTGCGATTCGCCATAAAATCGCAGAATCTAAATCGCAAATTTCGCACAATCTCGCACAATTTCGCAGAATCTCTCCCCCAAATCAAACCCTATCCGTGTGCTTTCAGGCGATTCCACTCTCTTTGTGCCATTGTGAATTTGCTTTCAAATAGCGTATCCTCCGCGCTTAAATGCGCCTTTAACTTTGCCAAGCAATCCTTACTCACATCTTCAAGCACTTGTATCACCAACGCATCAAAAACGCTCGTATCATCGCTATACAGCGCATTTTTAAACTCTGCGAAATATCTCTTAAAGTCCTCTTTGTCCTTTTTGTCATCAATCTCGCGCTGTTTTATCGCATTCAAAATCTCTACCAAATCCCCCTTTGTCATATCATCTAACTGCTTTTTGCTATACGCACTGCTTATTTTTTGCAAGCTAGCGATTAAGTCCTGCTTGTCCTTTGAGTGGTTGAAAAACTGCTTGTAATTTTGCTCTAAATCATCGGGCATAAATTCGCTCAAAATGTATTTTTTAAGGTTGCTGATATTGCGGATAGTTTGGGCGATTTTGGCGTCATTTAACTGCGCCAAAATATTTTTTAATAGCTCCACCTCATCGCGATTTTTCTCAATAAAAAGCATAAAGTCCGCCACCTCTTCATCGGGCATAAAATGCGTCTTTTTGCGGATTTCATCGATGATGATTTCTTGATATTGGCGGTATTTTATCTCCAAAATCAAAAGTGCCTTTTGCACCGCCTCCACTTCTAGCGCATTTGCAATGCACTCATAAATCGCGCCGTAGGGGTATTCGACAAGTAGCTCATTAAAAAGTGCGTAAAAGTCACTTGCCCCCTTGATTTTTGCCACAATCGCTGAATCTGCCACTTCAATCGTGCTTTGAACGCTCTTAAAATTATGTGAAATAAAGTTTTTGCTCCACTCAATAGTCGCCTTTTTAAACTCGCCCTCTAACTGCGAATCGCTTAATTTTTCAATGTGATTTAGCCCGTGCGCCCTTAACTGAGCTAGTAAAAGCTCTCTTCTAGTCACGCACGCACCCATTTAGCGCACTCCACACTTTTAGCATATCGATGTGTGCGCTAAAATTATGACAGCGAATAATATCTGCGCCGTTATCAAGGGCGATTTGGTGCAATGCAAGCGTGCCAAAAAGGCGATTTTGCGTCTCTTGCTCTGTAAGTGCGCCAATCGTGCGCTTCATACTCGCCCCCACAAGTAGCGCACAACCAAAATGGCGAAAATGCGCTAGATTGCGCACAAGCGTGATATTTTCGCTGTCATTTTTACCAAATCCAAATCCAAAATCCAAAATTATCTGCTCTTTTTTTATGCCGAATCTATAAAGCGATTCAATCTTTTGGGCGAAAAAATCATCGACTGACTGAATGATATTTTGCGAATCTTTGGGCGGATAAATCCAGCTGTTGTGCATAAGCACAATTTTTTTATCGCTATTTTGCGCGAGTGTTGCAAGGCGCATATCGCGCAGTCCCTCGATGTCATTTATAATGCTAAATCCGCGATTTAGCGCGAATTCTACGCATTCAAAGTTATAGCTATCAAGCGAAAAGTCCGTCCTTTGCGTGAATCCTGCGCTAAAAATCGCGTCTAGTGGCTCTTTTAGTCGCTCTAACTCGACTTTGCCATCCACTCGCTCCGCGCCCGGTCGAGATGAAACCGCGCCAATGTCGATAATCGCCACGCCTTGCGAAATCATCGCTTCGATTTTTTGTAGGATTTTATCGATGTTTTTTAGGCGAGATTCTGCGAAAAATGAGTCGTCATTGATATTGATGATGCCCATAATTTGCGGAGATTTTGCACAATTTGCCTTTGGGTATTCATTCGAATTATTTTCTGCATTTTGTCCCCCCTCCCTTGCGGAGGGGGTTAGGGGGTGGGTATTTGTTTTTTTAGATTCTGCGTTTTCGTGCGAGATTCTGCGATTCGCAGAATCTGCGTCATTTTCCGTCATTGCGAGATTCTGCGAAGCAGAATCGTGGCAATCCACATTTAGATTCTGCGATTTCGTGTTAGATTCTGCGATTTTTGTTTGATTCGCAGAATCTGCGATATTTTCGCCATTTTTAGCATTTGATTCGCTAGTTTTTTCTCGCAAAAAGGGCTGCACCCCGCTCCCGCTCCCCCCGACTTCATTTAAATTGTGTTCCCAAAAAGCAGCCGCTTTTTCGCTTTTAGGGGGAGTGCCTCGCTTTTCCGCTTCTAGCAAAAAATCGGCACTCGCACTACTGCTCGCTTGCTCCCGATTTTTTGCACCACGAAGCGGGCGAGATTTTGGTGCTTCGCACGATTGATTTTTATCATTTTTGCTATCGCAAAAATTTTGGATTGCCACGCTCGCTTCGCTCGCTCGCAATGACGAATCTTGTTTAGATTCTGCGATTTTTGCGTGAATCGCAGAATCTAAATGTTCTTGCACAATTTCGCCTATTTTTTTTAATCCAAATGGTTGAATCGCGCATTTTTTGACTAACTTTTCTAATTGATGGTGCGTGGCAATCAAAATGCCATCATAGCACCCGCCTTCGCCTAAAATCAGCTCTTTTGGCGTGATAAAATCGCCACCCACGCTAATTGCCTCTTGCTTTAAAATTAGCGCGGTTGAAACGCCCAAATCGCTGATTTTAAAATAAAACACCCTGCCCTTTTTCGCCCCGCAGAATCGGGCAAATTTTGTCGCGCCAATGCCCCCAAAGTCCAAAAATTTCATCCGCCAAATAAACATTTTCGCACTCCAAATTTAAAATTTTTGATTTTTATACACGCGAAGCAACGCAATAAAAAACGCACTCAAAGTCGGTCCAATAATCACACCCCAAAATCCAAAGCTCGCCATCCCCGCCAAAATGGCGATGAAAATTATCATTTCGTTGATTTTCACGGGCTCTTTTAGGGCGAAGTTATTCACAACGCCGATGATTAGCGGTTTTATCACATTATCAATCACAAATCCAATAAATATCATCGAGTAAAGTGCCACAAAAATCGCACTTTTCACTTCGCCCAAATAATACAAATACAGCGCAAAGGGTAGCCACACGATTGCCCCGCCGACAAGCGGCACGATTGACGCCAAACCATAAGCCACGCCAAAAAGCACTCCGCTAAATCCCAAAATGCCCGCCACCACGCCAAAACTTAGTCCTTGCAAAATCATCGAAATGATACTTGTGAAAAATACGACTTTTAGCACGCCACCTGTTTCGCTCAAAATCTCAACGCTTGTTTTCTTGCTAAATGGGACAATATCGATGATGTAGTCGCGAATCACAACGCCGTAGTAGTAAAATAAATACAAAAAGATTAGGATAAATCCCAAATCTATGAAAAATTTCACACTTGCCTTGCCAAAAGTCGCACTTAAATTTACCGCGTAGCTCACGCCTTCGCTGATGTTTATGGACTTTATCGCTTCGATTGTGCGCTCTTTTAGGGCGTCTGGGAGATTTTGCAAAAGGGCGATTGCCTTTTCTTGTGTGTCTTTTATGAAGTTTGTAAGGGCGTTTAAATCGATACTTTTAATCTCGTGTAAAATCTCGCTCCCCACGACAAAAAGCGGGATTACAAAAATCGCTAAAAAAATAAATACCGCAAAAAATGATGAGAGAAAATTATAGCGCACAAATCTATCGATGTATTTTTTCAGCCCAAAACTCGCAATGCAAAGCAACGCGGCGATTGTGAGATTCATCAAAAAGGGTTTATAAAGATACAAAATGCCATAAAGCGTGGCAAAAAAGATGATGAAAAAGAAGTATTTTGGCTTCATTTGCGTCCTTGTGTGCGAATATCGCAGAATCTAATGCGAAATTTTACAATATCACGCTAAATTCCACGCAATCATTTTTTAAAAAGCTCGTTATGAGAGCCTACCTGCGCCAAATATAGCGTTAAAATATTATCATAAATGCGATATATCAAAAGCAAATTTGGCTTTATATGGCATTCTTGGTAGCCTTTATAATCGCCCTGCAATGCGTGGTCGTGGTATTTTGGCTCTAAAAATTCGCCATTAGCTAGTCGCTTGATAATTTCATCAACCATCAGTATATCTTGTTTGGAAAGCTTCTTTCGCTGTTTTTTGTATTTACTTGAAACGGCAACTTTATACTTACTCATTGTCAATATTTGCCTTATAATCCTCAAAGCTATCATAAGTAGTAACTTCGCCTCTCTCTACCTCAGCAATCGCCTCCAAAAGCTCATCGCTAGGCTCGTAATTGTAGGATTTGCAAATGGGGCATTCGCTAGATTCGTTGCCCGATTCGGCTGTGAGCGTGGCATTTGTCCCCTCCGCAAGTCCCTTAAACGCGCTTAAATATTCCTCTTTGACATTTTTTATAATCAGTGTCATCGTATGCCTCCACAAAGTTTCAAAAATCTCGGCATTATAGCATAATTTGCAAATCTAACTCTTACAGAATTCACCCTCTAAAACAGCTCTTTAAATGCCAAATTTAGCAAATCATAGCTCTTTTTTGTGGCTACGCGTCCGCGTGCTGTGCGCTCTATATAGCCATTTGCAAGTAAATACGGCTCGATTATATCCTCAATCGTGCGCTCATCTTCGCTTAACGCCGCAGCAATGGTATTTAGCCCCAAAGCGCGTCCATTTGCGTTGCAAAGTAAGCGCAAAAACGCCAAATCTAACTCATCAAAGCCCCGCTCATCGACTCCAAGCTCATTTAGAGCCTCAATGGTGCGCTTTATTTTGATTGTGGATTCGTTGTTGAACTCCGCAAAGTCGCGGATTCGCTTCAAAAGTCGCAGTGCCACGCGTGGCGTCCCGCGCGAACGCTTTGCGATTTCTACCGCCGAATCCTCCGCGCAAATCTTATTTAGCTTTTTACTTGCTAGGCGCACGATTTGCGCTAGTTCAGCGACTTCATAAAACTGCATTCTAAAATTTATGCCAAATCTATCACGCAGTGGATTGCTAAGCATTCCTGCGCGGGTGGTTGCGCCAATTAGCGTAAAATTCTCAATGTCGATTTTTATCGTCTGTGCCGAAGGACCTGAACCTATGATAATATCAAGCCTAAAATCCTCCATCGCCGAATACAAGATTTCTTCAATCGCCGAGCTTAGGCGGTGAATCTCATCGATAAACAAAATATCGCCTTTGCTAAGATTCGTAAGAATCGCCGCCAAATCGCCACTTTTTTCAATCATCGGCGCGGAGGTTACCTTGATATTTGCGCCCATTTCATTAGCAATCACATACGCCAAAGTCGTTTTGCCAAGCCCCGGCGGTCCAAAAAGCAAAATATGGTCTAACGCCTCGCCACGCTTTTTTGCGGCGTTTATAGAAATGTGGAGATTTTTTTTGATATTTTCCTGCCCGATATACTCGCTAAATTTCGCGGGGCGCAAGCTGGTTTCGTCCTTTTCCTCAAAGCTTACGCGCTCAATCTCTACTAATCGCTCCAAAGTTGCAAATCTCCGTCATTTTTTTAAATTCGCGATTGTAGCGAATTTTGGATTAAAATAATGCAGATTCTGCGATTTTGCAAACAAATCAAGCATTTTTGCACCTTAACTTTATTTTAACAAAATAATATTACAATGCGTTTTTATTAAATTTGAAAGGATTGAAAATGAAAAAAATAATGGCAGTTTTGGTGCTTTTTGGCATTAGTTTGAGCGTAAATGCCGCGAGTTTTGAGGACAATCTCACAAAACTCATCGAAAAGCAAACGCAAACACAGGTAAAAATCGTAAGCAAAAGCGACTTAAAATCAAGCAAAGATTTGAAATTTGTAGTCATACAATTAGACGGCAGCAAACAGCAAATCCCGCTATTTGCGACAAAAAACGGCGATATGATTATCGGACTATCAAACATATTTCTTACAAACATAAAGGGCGATGAGGACATCATCAGCAAAAAAGTCGCAGAGGTTGAAGCGCACAATGAAAGCGCGCAAAGCATCGTAGTAGGCGAGCTCATCAAGCAACTCAAACCCGAGCAGTTCATCACACTCAAATCAAAGGCGAAAAACGCGCCTACGACTTTCATCATCGCAGACCCGAACTGCGGATATTGCAAAGAGGAATTCCGCAAAATCGATGAGCGACTAAAAACGCAAAATGTAAATATGGTGATGGTAGGCATTTTGGGCGAAGATTCGCTGAAAAAGGCGGCGTGGGTGGTTAGCAAAGTCAAATCCGCCGACACCGAAAGGACAAAGTTAAACGCGCTAAAAGAAGTCTTTTCAAACAACTTCAAAGCACCTAAAAACATCGACACAACGGCAGTGAAAGGCACTTCGGAGTTTTTATTCAAAAGTGGCGCAATTCGTGGCGTGCCATATATTTATGAAGCTAAATAAATAAGTTTGCAGATTCTGCGAATTTTTTCTCCGTCATTGCGAGGCAGTTTGAGCGAAGCGAAAACAACGAAGCAATCCATAAAAAAATAAAAGAATAGATTGCCACGATTTGCAAAGCAAGTCTCACAATGACGGAAACATAGCGCAGATTCTGCGAAAAATTCGCAGAATCTATTGTGGTTTTTGTGATTTTTACGCACAGATTCTGCGATTTCACACGAAATTTTTATAAATTTCGCAGAATCTAAACATATTTTTGCTATAATCGCAATTTTTAATTTTATATTTCAAGGATTCACGCAAATGAGACTTTCAGTAAAACTTTATAAATCCCCCCCCCCCGAGTTAAAAATCCATTTAGCATAAAAACGCACAAGGCAAAAATCAGCATTTTTCTTTTGCTAAATGCGCTAAATGCGACTTTTTCGCAGAATCTAAATGCGGTTGAACTCTCCACCCTTTGCAAAGACTCATCCGCACCCTGCGTCATCTCTACGCCTTATCAAAATATCGCAAATCACGCCAAAGTCACCACAAAATACATCAACATAAAGTCCGCCACAATAGGCGATTTCATCAACTACGGCGAGATTGTTAGCACTTCGACTTATGGCATTTCAATTTTTCCCCCTTTTTTTTTAAATTTTTTTGGGGTGTCACCACCACCTACCCGCAATCAATCGTGCTTGGTAACAACGGCGAAAGTGCCAAAATAGGGCATTTTGCAAACTACGGCAAAATCACAAGTGGCATAGTCATCGAAAATGGCAGCATCGACACTATCGCAAACTACGACACTATGGGCGGGTTATACAGCAAAACAAGCGGATTTAGCGTAGTTATGGAGAACTACGGCACGATAAATATTTATGATTACAACGACAAAAAGGCGCATTTTGCGGGCAGTAGCGCGGGTTATATGACGCTTATAATAAAAAAATATGCGATGAAAATAGATGAAGGGGCGAACACATTTAATGCTTTTAGTGGCGAGGCGAAGGATAACTCGCATATCGTGCTAAAAGACGCCACTGCAACATTCGCCGATGGCGGGAAGTTGATTTTGGATTTTGGCGAAAATTTTGAGTTAGGAAGTGCGTATAGTTTGGATAAACTTGTGGTAAATAGCGATGGCAAAAATGCGCTTCCTGTGGATATTTCTCGCTTAATCTCAAAAAATGACATTTTTGAAATCTCGCAAAGTGGCAATAAATTTTTCGTCTCTCCAAAACCGCAAAATAGCGCAGTTGCACGACTTTACAGCGCAAATATCCGCACGATGAATAATTTTTCGATGATGACTAATGCGATAATTTTCCCACGAAAATCCGTAGAATCCACAAATAATTCCCCGTCATTGCGAGATTCTGCGAATTCTCCCTCATTGCGAGATTCTGCAAATCTTGACTCCGCCTTTGTTATTTTGAGTGAAGTGAAAAATCTCGCAGATTCTGCGAAAAATTATCATTTCATTTTCACACCCTTCATCAATCACAACTCTTTCGCACAAGCAGGAAACTACGCATTAAGCGGATTTAATTATGGATTCATCACCGCATTTAGCGCAAGAGTCGCAGAATCTCACACTTTGGGAGCGCATTTCGCCCTAACTTATGGCACATTAAGCGACGCAAAAATCACAGACTTGCAAATCAAAAACCTAAATTTATTAGGCGGTTTGCATTATAAAATCGACTTGCCTTTTGCGCTATTTTTAAAGGCACGCGGGGATTTCTACTACTTTTCAAACGACTTAAAAACGCAATTTTTGGCAGACATAAAACCGCAAAATTTGGGATTTGGATTTAGCACAAGTTTTGGCAAAACCTTTGATTTTCGCGCAGGTGGGGCGTTATCAATCGAAGCAGGATTTGACTACAAGGCATTAAAATCAAAGGAAATCAAAGCAGATTCTGCGATTTACCAAAACGCCCTTTTTAACCTAATC
>NZ_JBSIUQ010000020.1:0-13918 GCF_053654695.1 Helicobacter sp. 23-1044 | reverse complement strand
CTCATCTAAAATACTTCCGCGATTTTGTTTGGCATTTGAACGCTTTTTGCCTCTGTTTCCACCCAAAGGGATATAAAGACACTCTTTTAAAAATCGCCCTAGCGTGATATGCCATCTGCGCCAAAAGTCTGCGATATTTAGCGATTTGTAAGGTGAGTTGAAGTTTAGCGGTAGCACTATGCCAAACGATAGCGCAAGCCCCATCGCCATATCGCAATATCCGCTAAAATCAAAGTAGAGTTGAAATGTGTAGCTTAATGAAGTCGCCCAAGATTCGGCGATATTTAGCACTCCGCCGTTTTCGACAATGCCAAATCCTGCATTTGCCCATTTGGCAAAGCTATCAGCGATGAATACTTTTTTAAATAAACCTATGCTAAAAATAAAAATGCCTTTGGCTAGGTATTCTTAGTTTATGGTGGATTGCTTCGATTCGGCTATCGCCGAATCTCGTAATGACGAAACATTTGAATCGTTAGAATCTGCGCCCATTTTTGCGAATTGTGGCATCATTTCTCTGTGATGGACAATCGGTCCTGCGATTAACTGCGGAAAAAAGCTAATAAAGAGCGCATAATCGATAAAATCTATTTTTAGATTTTCATTTGATTGCCCTTTTGCGTGTTTGTAGCAGTCAAACAAAAATGCGATTTGCTGAAAGGTAACAAAACTAAGCGCAAGAGGCAAAAGAATATGTGGCAAAGGGATATTAAAATCCAAATGCGCTATTTGGCTAAACAAATTGAAATTTTCTAACAAAAAATCCGTGTATTTGAAAAAGCAAAGAAGCGATAGATTGAAGATAATGCCTAAAATGAAGTAGAATTTGGGTGTAAATCTATCTAAATAGCAATTCCCCCCCCCCCTGTCGTGCGATTCGCGTAAATCTTAAAATACATTTTGCTAAAAAGTAATTCACAGCGATTGAGCCAAGCATTATAGGCAAATACGCCACTTTCCAAAATGCGTAGAAAAATAGCGATGAGAGAATCAAAAAGATTTTCGCCCAAAGAAAATGCGCTTTAAACTTTGCATTTTTTAGCAAATGAAATACTATCCACACAATAGGCAAAAATGCAAAGATAAATGCAAATGATGAGAAAAGCATAGGCGAATCCTTTGTTAAATTTATGAAATTTTGCAAAAATTAAAAGCGCGATTTTAGCAAAAATTTCTAAAACTTCGTGCTTTTTGGGGAAATGTTTAGATTTTCTAGCGCGGTAAAGTCGCCTAAATGATAAGCTTCGATGGCGCATCTGCCTATCATCGCGGCATTATCGCTACAAAATTCAAGCGGGGCAAAAAGGATTTCTTTGTCAAATTCTTTTGCGATTTTTTGGAGTTCGATGCGCAATGCCAAATTCGCACTCGCTCCGCCCACTACGCCAAAGCGTTTGATTGCGCCACTTGATTTATTGCGCGATTCGCGCTCAAAATAAAGGCGCGTTTTTTGCGCTATGTGGGCGATTGCGGATTTTTGGAAACCATAGCAGATTTCATCTATTTGGGATTTTTGCAATTTCGCAGAATCTACCCACCCCCTACCCCCCTCCGCAAGGGAGGGGGAAAAAGTTGTTTCAATCTCCGCAAGGGAGGGGGAAAAAGTCAATTCAATCTCCGCAAGGGAGGGGGAAATTAGCGAATCTATTTTCAACCGCACCGCATTTTTTAGCCCTGAAAAGCTAAAAGCCAAATCTTTATTTTGCAGCGGAATGGGGAATTTTATATTTTTTACCACCGCGCCTCTAGCGCACGATTCGACTGCCACTCCCCCGGGATAGCCCAAGTTTAGCATTTTTGCGACTTTGTCAAACGCTTCGCCAAAGCTATCATCAAGCGTCCCGGCGATAATTGTCAAATCCGTGTGGCTTTGTGCTTCGATGATTAGGCTATGTCCGCCTGATAGTAGCAAAATTACAAGCGGGAAAATCGCCCTGTTTTCTAAAAATAGCGAGTAGATATGCCCTTGCAAGTGATTTACCGAAATCAGCGGGATTTGTAGGCTTGCGGAGAGGGCTTTTGCCATCATCACGCCTTCAAGCAGTGAGACGCTTAATCCTGGCTCGGTGGTTACGGCGATTGCGCGGATTTTGCGTAAGTCAAAATTGCCACTTAATCTTTGCAAGATTTTTGGGAGATTGACAGAATGCAAACGCGAAGCGATTTCAGGGACTACTCCGCCGTATTTTGCGTGATTTGCGTCTTGTGAGATTTTTTGGTGAAATAAAATTTTGCGCGAATCTATCGCCGTTAGTGCTAACGAGCTATCATCGCAACTGCTTTCAATGCTTAAAATCATAAAATCCCTTTTGTTTCTTATATTTTTTAAAAATCCTTGCGAATCTTACCAAAAATTGCTTTTATCAATTCTTGCGATTCACAGAATCTCTCAATGATGGATTTATGGTAGATTCTGCGATTCGCTCTCGCAATGATGGATTATTAAAGCTGATTTGCGTCAGCATAATCATAATCGAAGTAATGGCGGTAGTGCTTTGCGTTGTTTTGGCGCGAAATGAGCGAGATAGAACTTGGGGGTTCATCGAGCGAAATGTTGTGTCAAAACAACGCAAATGATTACCCAAGACACAAATTAAATCCCAAATCTTGCCATTTTGCTTTTTAGCACTTTTGCGTCCATTCCTAACATTTCTGCCGTTTTTTCCGCATTGCCATCATTTTGCGCTAATGCCTCTTTGATAAATTCGCACTCCATTTCATCAAGGCTTTTTGTGCCATTTTTAAGGATTCGGTGCTCCAAAAACAAATCATCTTTTGTGATTTTTTCGCCCTCGCTGATTATCACAGCGCGCTCCACCACGCTTAAAAGCTCCCGTATGTTGCCGTGCCATTGATATTCTAACAAAGCATTTTTTGCATCTTTTGACAGCTCTTTTTTGCCACAATTATAGTGCGTAGCGGTTTTTTGCAGGTGCGATTCGGCAATGCTTAAAATCTCATCTTTGCGCTCACGCAGGGGCGGAATGGTGAGCGGAATCGTATTTAGCCGATAAAGCAAATCCTCTCTAAAAGCGCCTTTTGCGATTTTTTCGGCGATATTTGCATTTGTGGCAGAGATGAATCGGACATTTATTTTGATGATTTCTGTCCCGCCAAGTCGCATAATCTCGCGCTCTTGAATTGCGCGAAGTAGCTTTGCTTGAAGCGGGAGTGGCATTTCGCCGATTTCATCTAAAAAAATCGTCCCATTATTCGCGCTCTCAAATAGTCCTTGCTTTTTTGTGGTGGCGTCAGTAAATGCGCCCTGTTCATAGCCAAAAAGCTCAGATTCAAGCAGATTTTCGGGCAATGCAGCCATATTGATTGCCACAAATGGCGCGTTTGCACGAGCAGAATTTGCGTGTATGAATTTCGCAAATACTTCCTTTCCTACGCCTGATTCGCCTAAAAGTAGCACACTTGCATCGCTTTTTGCGCTTTTTAGGGCGATTTTTTTTGCGGTTTCTAAATTTTTGCCCTCTAATTTTGCTTCGTTTTGCGGTATTTGTGGGATTTTAGAGGTGATATTTTTTGCCACTTTTGCGCGTTTGATTGCTTCAACTAGCAAGTCGATTGTTAGCTCAGTTTTGATAAAAAAATCCTTTACAACGCCAAGTCGCAACGCCTCAATGGTTAGATTCATCTCAGCATACGCGGTGATGATAATCGCCTCATATTTCCCGCCCAAGCGGCGTAAAAACTCAATCCCATCAATATCTGGCATTTTAATATCAGTGATAATCAAATCACACGGCGTGTTTTCAAGCCCTTTTAGCGCGTCCTTTGCGCTTTTAAAACTTTTGATATGAAACTCATCATACTTGCCAAGCGACATTTCAAGGCTTTTTCGCATATTTATATCATCATCAACGATGATTATATTCATTTTGTTCGCGCTCATTTTTGTCCTATAATGTGGATTTTGGAGCGTTGCAAGTCTAGCAAAACTCGTTGCGCTGGGATTTTGAAAGTCGTTTTGGTGCGAACTTCGTTGTTGATGGATTTTATATCATCGCGAATCTTACTATCCAAATGTCCCGCAAAACACGCCAAAATCTCATCTTTGTTTTGTTTTAAAATCGTTATGTTTGAAGTGCTGTCATTTGTGTTTATGTCGCAAACTGCTATGATTTGCGGATTTTGACTAAGTGTGAGTGCCTTTGCGACTTTGAATTCCTCGCCGATAAGGGCGTTGTTTTTCATAATGGCGCGATATGAAATGATAAACTCTTCATTCGCAGAATCTGAGCTTAATTTGTCATTCTGAGCGAAACGAGAGTTGAGCGAAGAATCTCTATTTGCTAATTTTTGAGATTTTTCGCTACGCTCAAAATGACAATACTTATTAGATTCTGCGAATTTGGTGTGATTCGCAGAATCTACCGCATTTGCCACGCAAAACAGCATAAAAATCACAAAAATTTTATTCATTTTCACTAGATTCTGCGCCGTTAATTTCATTAGATTCTGCGTTTAGATTCTGCGAATTTTGATTAGATTCTGCGCCTAAATCGCCTAAAATCTCATCAGATTCTGCGTTTTCCAAATCTTTTTCCTCTTTTTGACATTGCGAAATATGCACGACTTTGTCTTTTTTATCTAGCGCAATAAGTTTCACGCCCATTGTGTTGCGACTTGTATCGCGGATTTTGTCAGTCTCTACGCGAATCATTTTGCCCGAACTTGTAAGTAACATCAAATCCAAATTATTGTTTTCCAAGCTCAGCACATTCACAAGATTGCCCGTGCGCTCATTTAGCTTCATAGCGATTACGCCCTTGCCACCGCGATTTGTGATGCGATACTCTTTTGCAAAAGTTTGTTTGCCGATGCCTTGTTCGCTCACGCTTAAAACCTTGTCTTCCTCGCTATCTAGCATAATCGCACCCACCACAAAGTCATCTTTGCTTTTAAATGTGATACCTTTCACGCCACGCGATACGCGCCCTTGTTCGCGGACGATTTCAAGCGGGAATTTTATCGCATAGCCCTTGTATGTGGCGATGAGAATATTTTGCGTATTTTGCGTAGCAATTCGCACCGTTACGACTTCATCGCCCTCATCTAAATTGATAGCGCGAATGCCGACACTGCGCACATTGCCATATTCGCTAAGATTCGTGCGCTTGATTACGCCGTTTTTGGTAAAAAATACAAGCGATTTATCCGCCTCAAAGTCGGTGGTTGTGATGGTTGCCATAATCTTTTCATCTTGCTCTTTATTGATGAGATTTACAACCGCCTTGCCAATCGCCGTGCGGGAGGCTTCTGGGATTTTATAGACTTTTAGCCAATAAAGCACACCGCGATTTGTGATAAACATAATCGTATCGTGCGCGTTTGCCACGAAAAACGATTCGATAAAGTCATCATCGTGCGTGTTGCCACTGATTTTGCCCTTGCCACCGCGATTTTGCTTTTCATAGGTTTTTAGCGCAACGCGTTTGACATAGCCTCTGTGGCTCATCGTAACGACAACAGGCTCATTTGGGATTAAATCCTCAATGTCAATCGCCTCATAATCGTCCTCAATTTGTGTCAATCGGGGCGTAGAAAATTTGTCCTTTATCTCTTGCAATTCGGCTTTGATGATTTCATTTAGCTTATCTTGGCTTTTTAAAATTTCGCTTAATCGCTCAATCTCTGCCAAAAGTTGCTTGTATTCAGCCTCAATTTTGTCTCGCTCTAAGCCTGTAAGGCGTTGCAATCGCATTTCTAAAATCGCCTTTGCCTGCGCCTCGCTTAACGCAAAGTCTTTCATCAGCCCATCTTTTGCCACTTGCGAATCAGCCGAAGCGCGGATTAGCTTAATCACCGCATCGATTGAATCTAATGCAATTTTTAGCCCTTCTAAAATATGCGCTCTCGCCCTTGCCTTGTCTAGCTCAAACAAACTTCGGCGAATCACAATCGTTCGCCGATGATTTAAAAATAAATGTAGCAACTCTAAAAGCGTGAAAATCTTTGGCTCTTTGTTGTTAATAGCTAGCATTATAATCCCAAAAGTGCTCTCCATTGGCGTAGTTTTGAAAAGATGATTTAGCACAATCTCGCTCATCGCGTCCTTTTTTAGCTCAATTACCACGCGAATCCCGTCCCTATCGCTTTCATCGCGCACTTCATAAATACCATCTACGACTTTTTCTTTGGCAAGTTCGCTTATTTGCTCCACAAGTCGTGCTTTATTGACTTGGTAGGGCAATTCATCGATGATAATTATATCGCGCTGTTTGGTTTTCTCAATGTGAGTTTTGGCGCGAATCTTAATTTTGCCCCTGCCTGTGCGGTAAGATTCCTTTATGCCGTGTTTGCCAAAAATAATCCCACCTGTGGGAAAGTCTGGTCCTATGATAAACTCCATAACCCTATCTAAATCCGCGTCATTATTATCCACCAAATAAATCAGCGCGTCAATCACTTCATCAATGCGGTGCGTGGGGATATTTGTCGCCATTCCTACCGCAATCCCGCTTGAACCATTTATTAGCAAGTTTGGCACACGGGTAGGCATTATGTCTGGCTCTTGGAGCGTGTCATCGTAGTTTGGGACAAAATCCACCGTATCTTTGTCAATATCGCGCAAAAGTTCTTCGGCGACTTTTGTCATACGCGCTTCGGTATAGCGCATAGCAGCGGCACTATCGCCATCGATTGAGCCAAAGTTGCCCTGCCCATCGACTAATTCTAATCGCATAGAAAAATCCTGCGCCATTCGCACAAGCGCGTCATAAACTGCGCTATCGCCGTGCGGGTGGTATTTACCGATGACATCGCCTACGATTCTAGCGGATTTTTTGTAAGCGGCATTTGAGGTTACGCCTAATTCGTGCATTGCATATAAAATTCGTCTATGCACGGGCTTTAAGCCGTCTTTTGCGTCAGGCAGAGCGCGTCCTGCGATAACGCTCATCGAATAATCTAAATAGCTCTCAGTGATTGAATCTTCGATTTTTACATCGACTATGTCGGTATTTGTTGTTAAATCTTCCATTTTTGTTCGCCTTAAAATTTGTGATTAAAAAAATGTGTGATTTTATAAAAAGTATGCTTAAAAAATTTAGAGATTCTGCGGTAGAATTTCGCCAAAATTTGCAAGGACTTGTGATGAGTGATTTTAGAGTGCGAATCTACTACGAAGACACGGACTGCGGGGGCATTGTCTATCATACAAACTACATAAAATATTGTGAGAGGGCGCGTAGTGAGATATTTTTTAGCAAAGGCGCAATGCCAAATACGGATACAATCGGGCTTGTGGTGCGAAAAATGAATGCGGAATTTTTGGATTCGGCACGACTTGGGGATTTACTAAGCGTTAGGACACGAATCTTAAAGCTGGGCGGTAGTTCGCTAACTTTAAAACAAGAGATTTTTTTGGTGGATTCGTGCGAATTTAGTGGTGAAAAACTCATTTTTACCTGTGAAATTAAACTCGCCTGTATCGACATAAAACATAAAAAAATCGCAAAAATCCCAAGTGAGATTCTGCGAATCTTGCAAAATAATTTTTTAGGGGGCAAAAATTGAAAGAGATAATTTACCCTACGCAGTGGGAATACACGATATTTTGCACGGATAAAGATTTGCTACAAAATGCGCTAAATTCGCGCTTTTGCGGACTTAAATACACTCTTACAGACTCTAAAAAGAGCGCGAATTATTCAAGCCATCACTTTAAAATCAATGTGCTAAATGAAGCGCAACGCAACGAGATTTTTGAGTTTTTACGCGAGATTGAGTGCGTGAAATTTGTCCTATAAAGATTCTGCGATTTGCAGAATCTCACATAAAATCACAAAATTTAATTTTACTTTAAAGATTCTGCGATATAATTGCGCTTTTATTTTGAAAATTTTGCGGGAATGGCGGAATGGTAGACGCACCAGACTTAGGATCTGGCGCCGCAAGGTGTGGAGGTTCAAGTCCTCTTTCCCGCACCACACTACAATAATTCAAAAGATTTTTAAAATTCTAGGATTAAAATGGATATTTCAGAGCAAGCAAATCTCCCCACAAAATACGGCAAATTCATCATTCAATCTTTTAGAGAATCATCGCACACCGAAAATTCTTTATCTTGCGGGGAAAAGTTCGAGCATTTAGTCGTGCGGACGGCTAAAATGGGCGCGATTCCGCTTGTGCGTGTGCATAGCGAATGCCTTACAGGCGATGTTTTCGCATCACGCAAATGTGATTGTGGTGATGAACTTGCAATCGCGTTGCAAAAAATCGCGCAGGACAAAGACGGCGGAATGATAATTTATTTGCGCCAAGAAGGGCGTGGAATCGGGCTTTTTAACAAAATCAACGCTTACGCCCTGCAAGATAAGGGTTTTGATACAGTTGAGGCAAATGAGGCTTTGGGCTTTGCGAGTGATAATCGCAACTATGCCGTTGTGGGCGAGATTTTCAAACATTTTGATATAAAAAAAACGCGCCTTTTGACAAACAATCCCAAAAAAATCGAAGCGATTTCGCGCTTTGTGGAAGTTGAGCGGAGTGAGATTTTCGCACCAAAGAATGAATTTAATGAGAAATATTTGGCGGTAAAAAAAGCAAAATTGGGGCATTTGTTATGAGTGTATTTGTGGATTTGCGTTTTCTCAATTTGCATTTGGGTGCATCTTTCGCGGATTTGGCGACAGCCAAATCGAAGCAATCCAAAAAATTTAAAGGACTAAAATGAAATTTTTTCTCTCACAAAGTTTTCTAAAACCCGCAAAAGCCTTGTATTTGTGGCTTATCGCGCTTTGCATTGGCGCGATTTTTTGTAGCGGTGCGTTTGTAGCAAGTGTGATTTTCAATGCCGAAAATTTTGGCGTAAATTTGGCTAGATTTGAAGCAGGTGCGCTAATGAGCGCAATTTTTGCAAAGCTAAATATTTTGCTTCTTATTTTGGCGTTTGTGATGACATTTTATGAGATTTTATCGGCGAAATTAGCCACATTAGCGCGGATTCACAAGATTTTGCTTGGCATTAGTAGCGCGATTTCTGTGCTTTGCATATTTTTGTTTGCGCTTTATTTTTCGCCCAAAATCATCGCACTGCAAAAACTTGGCGAATCTGCCACGCAAAGCGATGAATTTCTCACGCTCCACGCACAAAGTGAGTGGATTTTTCATATTTTATTTTTCACACTGACATTTAATCTCATATACCGAATCCTATTTTGCGAATCTGGCGCAATTAAGGGAGTTTAGGCGATGTTTCTTACCAAATATAGCGCAAGTGGCAATGATTTTTTAATCACTACCGCTTTCAAACGCGCAAATCGCGCAAATTTAGCAAGGCAACTTTGCGACAGACACAATGGCGTGGGCGCAGATGGGTTTGTCGTGCTACTGCCACACGCAAAATTTTCATATTGCTGGGAGTTTTACAATGCCGATGGTAGCAAGGCGGATATGTGCGGAAATGCGTCTCGTTGCGTGGCACACTATGCGGTGGCGCACAAAATCGCGCCAAAAAATCATAGCTTTTTAAGCGGTGCTGGGGCGATAAAAGTTCGCGTAGCACGAAATATCGTGGAGGTAAATTTAGGCAAAGTGCGAATTTTAAAAGAAAATATAGTCGAATTTATGCCAAATTATTTAAAAAACAATAATTCAAATTCTAGTATTGTGAGCGAAAAATCGGGGTTGCGCAGTTGTGAGCGAGAAAATAGAACTAATGGTTCATTGACGAAGCGAACAACAAAACAAGGCGAAGCCGAAGTTTCTTTATTCAGTCTCCCCGATTTGTCGCCACAAGACGAATTTGGGCTAAATTTTACACTTTTAGATTCAGGTGTGCCACATTTAGTGGCATTTGTCGATTCGTTTGCAAAAGAAAATATTGCTAAAAATCTTGCATTTTTGAAGCTTTTGCGCGACAAATACAATGCAAATGTGAATATCGCCACAATCACGGGTAAAAGCACCATTGAATTGCTGACTTTTGAGCGGGGCGTGGAAAATATCACACTAGCGTGTGGCACGGGAATGTGTGCGGTTTGTTTTCTCGCCAAATCACAAAATCTTATCAGCGATATTGCCACGCTAATCCCACCAAGTGGCGATAAAATCGCACTTCGTTTAGAAAATGATGAAGTTTGTTTTAAAGGCAAAGTCGCAAAAATCGCGGATTTGATTATCTAAATCGCAGAATCTAACGCAGAATCTAGCGCAAAAAAGGCAAAAAATGTTTGATTTTATAAATCTTTTTATCCACACGCAAACGCCACACAGCGAGATTTTCGCATTGCTTTTTAAGGCACTTGGCGAGACGCTTTATATGGTTGGGGCGAGTTGCGCGATTGCCGTGCTGTTTGGACTGCCACTTGGCGTCATCCTTTGCACTACAAAAAGGGGCAATCTAACGCCCTTCCCGTGGGTAAATTTCATCATCGGCGGGGTGGTAAATGTCATCCGCTCATTTCCATTTATCATCCTAATCATCGTGCTTTTGCCGCTCTCGCGGCTCATCATCGGCACGAGCATCGGTTCAAGTGCGGCAATCATCCCGCTTAGCATCGCGGCAATCCCCTTCATCGCGCGACTTTTTGAGGGGGCACTCGATGAAGTGGATAAGGGGCTAATCGAAGCCACAACTGCGCTTGGCGCATCAAATCTCACCATTATCAAAGTTATGATTTTGGAGTCACTCCCCTCGCTAGTCAATGCCGTAACAATCACAATCATCGGCGTCATCGGCTATTCAGCGATGGCAGGTGCGGTAGGCGCGGGTGGCGTGGGCGATTTGGCGATGCGGATTGGATATTACTCATACCGCGCGGATATTTTGGCGTATTGCGTGGTGGCAATCATCATTTTGGTGCAAGTGGTGCAGAGTTTGGGCGATTTTGCGGTGAAATATTTACGGCGAAATCGGTAGATTCTGCGAAAATTTATATTTAGATTCTGCGGATTTTGTGAAACGCAGAATCTGCGGTTTTTTTTGAGAGATTCTGCGAATCGCACGAAATTTGCAGAATCTGCGGTTATTTCGTGCTAGATTCTGCGAAAAATGGGATTTTTAAGAGATTTTGCGAAAATAATTTTGCATTTTTTTATAAACTTAAAGTTTGCCAAAGTTTAAAATGCTAAAATTCGCATTTTATTTTACTTCGTGCCCATAGCTCAGCTGAATAGAGCAATAGGTTGCGGTCCTGTAGGTCGGGGGTTTGAATCCCTCTGGGCACACCACTTCTGCAATTCACAGATTCTGCGATTACATCCAAAGTGCCCACGGTGCGCATTTGTTTATCCACATTTGACATAGTTCATTTTTATCGCGAAGCGTATCCATACATTTCCAAAATCCATAATGCTTAAAACTATACAATTCCCCATCTTGCGAGAGATTTTTAAGTGGTTCTTGCTCAAAAATGCTAAAATCATTATCGATATAATCAAATATTTTTGGCTCGCATACGAAAAATCCGCCATTTATCCATCCGCCACCGCCTTGCGTATCGCCCTTTGGTTTTTCGGTAAAGTTTGAGATTTTATTATCATTTGTGATATTTAAAACGCCAAATTTTCCTTCTGGCTGAACTGCGCTCATAGTTAATGCGCCATTGTGCGAGTTGTGAAAATCTAGCAATTTTTTGATATCAATATCCGCTAATCCATCGCCATAAGTTAGCATAAAAGTCCCATCCACATAATCTTTTGCGTATTTTATGCGTCCGCCTGTCATTGAATCTTGCCCGGTGTAGAGCATTGTCACTTTCCAAGGTTCGGATTTTATGCTGTGGATTTCAAGCGAGTTGCTTCCCATATCAATGCTAATGTCGCTATATCGCGTGTAATAGTTGATAAAATAATCTTTTATAATATGTCCTTTGTAACCTGTCAAAATGATAAATTCATTAAATCCATAAAAACTATAAATTTTCATTATGTGCCACAAAATCGGGTGTCCGCCGATTTCTACCATTGGTTTTGGTTTGAGCTCCGTTTCCTCGCTTAGTCTCGTGCCTAATCCACCTGCTAAAATCAATACTTTCATCAAAATGCTCCCTTAAATTTAAATGCGAAATTTTAGCAAAAAACGCAGAATCTGCAAAGATTTTCGCGTATTTTTAAGTAAAAATGCGTTTGACTTGGCGATAAATCGCACTCATTATCGCGCCAAAAAGTGGAATTTTTGCGATGAAAATTTTAAAGAAATAAATTTGCCGTTTTATTTTAAATTTGCAATATTTTGTCGCACTCACTTTAAACGGACTTAAATTTCTATAACGCCAATAATATTTTGTATCCAATCTCGCGTAATTTACATACCAAGGTTTCAAGCACGCATAATGCACAAAAACCGCGTGTTTTTCCTCAACTCGCGCAATGTCGCTCAAAGGTAAATCGCTTAGATTTCCCCGTCCTTTTTCATTTTTCACACTTAAAGTAAAACAAAAGCAATGTGGCAAAATACCGACATTATCCTCAAATCCTAAATGCCAAATGCCTTCCTCTGCGTTGATTAGCGATTTATGCGGTGAGTGCAAGTGTGCCACTGCGTAATCATAAAATTTTTGCGAGAGATTGTGCTGGCGCATTTTTGATAAATTTAGCAAAACCATATCGGGGTCAAAATAATATTTGCGTCCAAAATTTTTGCAAAAATCATTCATCAAATCGCTAATTTTCGCAGAATCTCGCCCAAAATGAATTGCCTTATTTTCACTAGCGATTGCAAAATAATCGCCCAAATCGTATTTGAAAACTTCGCTTACGCATTTTAGTGCCACCACATCACATCCCAAAAATAGGCACTCATCCAAATCCACAAAAATATCCTGCAAAAATAATCGATAAAGAGACGGCACACCCGCCCAAAATGCGATGTAGTTTTGCGCTAAAAATTGTAATTTTTCATCATTCGCAGAATCTAAATGCGGTTTGTGGAAGGTGATTTTGTAGCGAGATTGCATAGATTCTGCGCTGTTTGTGGATTTTGGCGCAGAATCTGTGGGAGATTCTGCGATTTTTGAGGCAGATTCTGCGGTTTTTAACTTATTCTGCCCCCCCCCTATTTGCAGATTCTGCGTTTTGTGATTTCGCAGAATCTAAATTATCAAATAAAAAAATATGATTTAGCGCATTATATTTTGCGCAAATCTCTTGCAATTTTCTTTTATTTTCATTTGATATTTCAAAATCTAAAATGTGAAAATTTATGCTATTTTTCACAGCAATATTTTCCAAAATCGAAGTCATACTAGCCCCCAAATGCGGTGCATAATAATCACTGCAACAATACACGATATTAAAATCTTTCATTTTCATCCTTTAAAAAATCTTTATACCCAAAGAAAAATCTGCTATTTTTAATCGCTCTTTTTGCTTTGTAAAATAGTTTTGCTCCAAAAATCCGCATTTTATCATAAAAACTAAATTTTGTATCAATACCAAATTTTTTGTAAAAATCATCAGTAAGTGCCCTATTTTGCGGACTTGTTTCCAGCGGCCACTCTAAAAGATAGATTAAATTATATCGCTTAAAAACGGGCGAAAACTCCGTGCAGTCCTTAATAAAATGATAATGTTGCAAGGCATATTCATAGCATAGATTTTTTTGCATTCCTTGTGAAATATCGATGCGTTTGCAGTTTGTCCTTGCGTGATAGTGGGCGATACCAAAGGTTCTAGCACATCTTAGTGCGCCAAAAATATCGCCCATCGGGTATTCATTTTGATTATATCCGCCAAATGCAAGGCATAATTTTTTATTATGAAGTAGCGCAGAAGGTCGCGTAGCAGGATAAATCAGCGTATCTTTATCACTAAACTCAAATAGTTGTAGAGATTTGTGAAAAAGTAGATTTTTAAGTTTATTTTTGATTTTTGCGCGAATGGTTTTATTTTTTAACGCTAATTTCTTTTCCTCTAATTCATCTTGCGAAAATGCGATTTTCTCGCCAAAATTTTTCGCATTTGA
>NZ_JBSIUQ010000019.1:0-14360 GCF_053654695.1 Helicobacter sp. 23-1044 | reverse complement strand
GTGGTGCAGAAATAGCGTTGAAAAAATGCAGAGTTTCACAGCGCAGATTCTGCGAATTTCGCTTTCGCTAAAAATCTATGGTAGGCGATTTCATCTCAAATGTGGCGCGGTATTTGCGAACTTTATCGTTGCAGTCGTGCTATTTTACGCAAGCATTTATATTTTGGCGCAGAATCTTTTGAAAAACACCTATTCGCCATTTATTTATTTTCAATTTTAAGGGTAAAGCGATGAAATACAAAATTTACTCCCTTTGCTTTGGGGCAATCTTTGCCTGCGTGGCACTTCCTATGCTTGCGCTAATCGCCTTGCTTTATGTTTATGACCCATTGCAGTTGTTTCACAAACCCATTTTCCGCGCACAGACTTTTCATAGCGATATGCGTATTCAAGCAAGGGGGATAATTGATTATGTGGAGTTTGATAGCGCGATTGTGGGGAGCTCGATGTTAGAAAATACCTCAATTAGCGAGGCAGAAGCGAAGCTCGGCGGAAAATGGGTAAATCTCTCGATGGGCGGGGCGCATCCTGTGGAGCGGGCGGTGCTTTTGGAGTATCTCTTACGCGCCAAAAAACCAAAGCGCATTTTATACTCGCTTGACACGCACTCAATGGTGCTGGATAAAGCGGGAGGACGCGCAATAAAAGAGCAACTTTACAATGATAATTTCACCCCAAAAATGCAATTTTATATCGATAAAAGATTTATAAAATGCGCTATTAAATGGAGCAAATCGCCTGCGTGCGTGGGTCACAAAGAAATGCAACAAATCCCAAGCGCGTATATGCAGACTTGCGCCAAAGATGCGGGATTTCTAAATTGGTGTCAAAATGAAAGGGTGATTAAATTCTTACGCAAGGCAGATGAGAAGTGGCAACCAAAAGCATTTAAGGGAAGCATTAAAAATTCGCAGAATCTAATAAATAAATACATTTTGGACTTTGTGCGCGCAAATCCGCACACGGAGTTTCACCTCGCAATCTCGGCGTATAGCACATTTTACTACCGAGTGCGTATCGATGATGGATATGTGCCAAATCCAAAAGAGCATTTTGATAAATGGGGGCAGATTCTGCGCTGGATGGTAAATGAATCGCAGAAATTGCCAAATATGAAAATTTATGGATTTGATGATTTGCCACTCACAGATGATGTGCGAAACTACACTGACCAAGGGCACTACCGCATAGGCACTCCGCTAAATAGCATTGCGCTAGATGCGATGCAAAATGGCGCACATATTTTAACGCCCCAAAATGTGGAGGCATATTTGAGTGCGTTTGAGCGAAAAGTCCGCAATTACGATATAAAACCGCTTTTTGCGGAATTAAAACGATGGAAGGCGCAAAAACGCTAGATTCTGCGAATCTTGTAAAAAAGTTACATTTGAAATAATTTCTGCGAAAAATTAGCGTATTTAAATGCTAAATTATCATTGCCGTCTTACAATTTGGTTTCATTAAAATTTAAAGGAGAGATAAATGGGAAAGTTGGAATCGCCAAAAGATGTGCCTGTTTGGGTGGATTATAATCGTTGCAAATCCTGCGACATTTGCGTAGAAGTCTGCCCGAGCGGGACACTTGCTATGCGCGTGGAGGTAAATTCGATTCAAGGTAAAATCATTAGCGTGATAAATCCGCAAAGTTGCATTGGGTGCAATTCGTGTGAGTTGTCTTGCCCTGATTTTGCGATTCACGTGGCAGATAGGGCGGATTTTAAATTCGCAAAAATCACACCTGAGGCAAAAGAGATGGCGGCAAAAATCAAAGCAAATCGATATATGGCGTTAGCATAAGGGAGAAATAATGAGAGAAATAATTTCAGAAGGGAATGAATTGGCAGCATTTGGCGCGATTGACGCGGGGTGCAGGTTTTTTGGGGGCTATCCTATCACGCCATCTAGCGAAATAGCGCATAGTATGAGCGTTTTGCTACCAAAAAATGACGGCGTTTTTATACAAATGGAGGACGAAATCGGCGGAATCTCCGTTGCGATAGGTGCGTCTATGGGAGGCGCAAAATCGCTTACGGCAAGTTCAGGTCCGGGCATCTCACTAAAAGCAGAGCAAATTGGCTATGCGTTTATGGCGGAAATCCCGCTAGTAATCGTAAATGTAATGCGTGGCGGTCCATCAACGGGATTGCCTACACGCGTGGCACAAGGCGATATAAATCAAGCAAAAGCCCCTTCACACGGCGATTTTCAATCAATCGCGCTTTGTCCGGGCAATTTGAGCGAGGCTTATACGGAGACGATTCGCGCTTTTAATTTGGCAGAAGAGTTTATGACGCCTGTTTTTGTTTTGCTTGATGAGACTTTGGGGCATATGCACGGCAAGGCGGTTTTGCCAGAGCTTAGCGAAGTGCAAAAAAGCATAAAAAATCGCGCAAAATTTAGTGGCGATGCAAAGGATTATCAGCCCTACAAAGTGGGAGGCGATGAACCTGCGATTTTAAATCCATTTTTTAGTGGATATAAATATCACATTACAGGGCTTACGCACGGCTATACGGGCTTTCCTACGGAGGATGAAAAATTAAGCGATGAGCTATTAAAGCGACTTTTCAACAAAATCACCGCACACGAATCTAAAATCATCGATTATGAAGAATATTTACTTGATGACGCGGAGATTTTAATCATCGCTTATGGTTCTGTGTCGTTATCCGCAAAAGATGCAATCAATGAAATGCGCAAAAATGGGCTAAAAGTCGGGCTTTTCCGCCCAAAAACGATTTGGCCCTCACCTATATCCAAACTCAAAGAATTAGCAAAGCGATTTGACAAAATCCTAGTCGTAGAGCTAAATTTAGGGCAGTATGTGAGAGAAATCGAGCGCGTAATGAAAAAGGACATCGAATTTTTTGGCAAGGCAAATGGTAGAGCAATCTCTCCAAATGAAATCATACAAAAAGTAAGGGGGCTATGATGGCATACAATTACGATACATATTTACGAATGGACAAAATGCCCACGCTTTGGTGCTGGGGCTGTGGCGATGGCGTGATTTTAAAAACGGTGATTCGCGCTATTGAGAGCGTGGGTTGGGATATGAATGATGTTTGCGTGGTAAGCGGGATTGGTTGCAGTGGGCGATTTTCATCATACCTAAATTGCAACACCGTGCATACGACACACGGGCGGACTTTGGCTTACGCCACAGGCATAAAGCTGACAAATCCAAAAAAGCACATAATAGTAATCTCAGGCGATGGCGATGGTATGGCAATCGGCGGAAATCACACAATTCACGCGTGTAGGCGTAACATTGACATAAAATACATTTTGGTAAATAACTTTATCTACGGGCTTACAAACTCACAGACTTCGCCTACAACGCCACGCGACTTTTGGACGGTAACGGCGCAATATGGCAATATTGATTATTCATTTGACCCGTGCAAACTTGCAGACGCAGCGGGGGCGAGTTTTGTGGCGCGTGGTAGCGTAACCAAACCGCAAAATTTGGAGAAGTTGCTTGTGGCTGGATTTAAACATAAAGGTTTTAGCTTTTTTGACATTCATAGCAACTGCCACGTGAATTTGGGGCGCAAAAACAAAATGGGCGAAGCGATTGATATGCTAAATTGGATAGATTCGCGCCTAATTAGCAAGGCAAAATACGATGAATTGCCCGAAAATGAGCGCGAGGATAAATTTGTAACGGGCATTTTAAAAGAGGACAATAGCAAAGAGGAATACTGCGAGGCGTATTTTGGCAAAGTCGTTGCAAAGGCAAAAGCAAAAGCGGGAGGTGCGAAATGACACAGCTTCGATTCACAGGCGTGGGCGGACAGGGCGTCCTTTTGGCAGGGGAGATTTTGGCAGAGGCAAAAATCAAAGACAAAGGCTTTGGCGTGAAAGCCGCCACCTACACAAGCCAAGTGCGTGGCGGTCCCACAAAGGTGGATATTTTGCTAGACAATGATGAGATTCTCTACCCCTACGCGCAAAAAATCGACTTTATGCTCTCAACCGCGCAGATTAGCTACAATCAATTCAAAGTTGATTTAAAAGACGGCGCGATTGTCGTAGTCGAATCAAACCTTGTGCGCCCAAGCGATGAGGATTTGCAAAAATATCAAATTTATTCAATCCCAATTATTAGCATTGCAAAGGACGAAGTGGGCAATCAAGTTACGCAATCTGTCGTGGCTTTGGCAATCACGGTTGCGCTTACAAAGTGCGTGAATCGCGATATAGTCTATGAAACAATGCTAAGCAAAGTCCCCGCAAAAGTGGCAGAAGTAAATAAAAAGGCTTATGAGTTAGGCGAAAAATATGCGATGAGTGCGAAAAAAATGTAGGATATTTTATAGATTCTGCGAATTAGGGTAGATTCTGCGATTTTCGTGCGAGATTCTGCGAATTAAGATTCTGCGTTTTTGTGCAAGATTCTGCGAATTTAGGGTAGATTCTGCGATTTTCTGCTTTTTGCAGAATCTAATGAAAAAATCCAAATATCGCAGAATCTTGCGCGATTTAGCTCTACATAAAGACTAATTAAGACTGATTTTAAAAAGTTATTTCACAAAAATATGAAAGATTTTGAGGATAGTAAAAATTGCTTTAAAATGGTCGGAGTAGCGGGATTCAAACCCACGACCTCACCCACCCCAAGGGTGCGCGCTAATCAGGCTGCGCTATACTCCGCATTTGAAATTTAAAGCGCGTAATTATATCATAGCGCAAAATTTTTTTCAAGGCATTTTTTATGGAGATTTGCGGTATCGATGAAGCGGGGCGTGGATGCATTGCTGGGAGTTTGTTTGTGTGTGGCGTGGTGTGCGATGAGGCGATTTTGCGCGAAATTGCGGGACTAAATGATAGCAAAAAGATTATCCGCAAAAAAAGAGATGAGATTTATAAAATCGCATTATCGTGGCAAATCCCGCATTTTGTGGCGAAGTTTAGCGCGAAATCTATCGATGAGAAGGGCATTAGCAAATGTATCGCAAATGCTTTGGCGCAAATAATAGCAAATCTCCCCGCACAAAAATATATCTTTGATGGCAATACGAGCTTTGGAGTAAGGGGCGTAGAGTGCGTGATTAAGGGCGATAGCAAGATTCCCCAAATCTCACTTGCAAGTATCATCGCAAAAAGTTTAAAAGACAAAGAATGCGATGAATTACACAAAATCTACCCGCAGTGGGGCTTTGAAGCGCACAAAGGCTATGGAACAAAAGAGCATATCAAAGCGATAAAAGCGCACGGATTTAGCGCGGTGCATAGGCGAAGTTTTAAAATCAAAGAGTTAGATTCTGCGCTATTTTAGGGGTAAAATCGCAGAATCTCCCTAAATTCGCAGAATCTAGCGTGTTTTTTTGCAGAATCTAGTGCAAAAAATCGCAGAATCTGCTTTTTGTTAATAATTTTTATTAAATTTTTATGTTACACTTCGTCACAAAATTTGCAAGAAATTTAGCGAGGTTGAAAATGTGTATTTTGCCCCCCCCCCCAATTTGATTTTACGCATTTTGCGAAGTTTGCGCGGGTTAAATTTGCGCGAATTGAGTTTGCGCGGGTTTGCTTTGCCTAAAATTTTGCGTCCATTTATGCTTCGTAGATTCGCCTTAATCGCGCTATTTTGCACCACGCTAAACGCACAAAGCATAAATATTAGCAATTTTTACTACCGCGATTATTTGGATTTTGGGCAAAATAAGGGCATTTTCAAAGAAGCAAATGGCGAAATAAAAATCACAGGCAAAAATGGCGAAACACTCACAATCCCAAATGTGCCAAATTTTTATGCGTCAAGTAACTACGGCTCGATTACAAGCATAGGACGGGGATTTGTGGTTACGGCAAATCACGTGAGCAGTCCGCAAGAAAACCCACAAGAAACCCCACAACAAGTTGGCAGTAGCGCACCAAAACAGCGTCAATTTGGACTTACGCCATATATATTTGCAAAGCAAGATAGCGGAGAGACTACGGCGGATGCCATTTCAAAACCTTATGGGCGAGATACTAAATTTTATCGTTTTCAAAAATACATTGTCGAGGGACAAGTAGAAATGCTAGATATTGAAAATAGCACAAAGCAAAACGGCAAACAAGAAGCACTAGACGCACAAAAAGAAGCAACAAATCTCAATAATTTTAATGCAAAAATAAAAGAATTAGTAAAAAACAATAAAGTCATACTTTATCAAGCAGGTAGCGGACTTCTTGATTTGAAAGCAAATTATCAAACACCTATTAAAGAAAAAGGATTGCCGGATGATGGTTCTATGAAAGGCGGTGGATTTGGATATATCCCTAGCAGTCAATCTGGTTATGGCGTGTATTATAATTTAGTAGAAGGATATGCACCCGGCGATTCTCGTGGGATTTTTTATAATTATATGCCAAATGGCGATAAGGATTTTAATAATCGCATTACAAATGGCGACAGCGGTAGCGGATTTTATGCCTACGATTTTACGAATCAAAAGTGGATTTTGGTAGGCGTTACTTCACAAGCGACAAAAGGGCAAAATATCGCAAATGTGTCCTTTGTCTCAAAACAAGATTTTTTAGATTATCAAAAAGATTTTGAGCAACATATCAATCTAAAAGTCTCAGATACTTATAAATTAAAAAATGCTTCTTTAAATCACAGCGGACGGGGAGATAGCCCAAATAGCAATCACACGCTAAATCAAAATAAAGACATAATTTTCAGCGGTGGAGCGACTATTGAAGTAGAGAGCAATATCATACGCAACATAAGCAGTTATGCAGGCGGTTTTGTCTTTGCAGATTCTACGAGTGCGACTTCGTATAAATTCACAAACTCAAATGGTAAAACCTACTCATTCAAAGGTTCAGGATTAGACATAGGCGAAAATAACTCTGTCGAGTGGCACTTAACCACGCAAAGTGGCGATAATCTCCATAAAATAGGCAAGGGCGACCTTGTGGTAAAAAGCAAAAGCGCGGGCGGACTAAAAATCGGCGAGGGCAAAGTCGTGCTAGAAGGCAATGAGAAGGCATTTAAGGGCATTTATATCACTAGCGGACGAGGCAGTTTAGAAGTCAAAAATATGTTAGCACTTGGCGCAGAATCTAGCGCAGATTCAGTGGCAAAGGGGCGAAATGCGAGTGCCACGCAAACTTTCACTTTGAAGCAAGAAAATAATAATGATATGGGATTTTACTTCGGCACGGGCGGGGGGACGCTTGATTTAGGTGGCAAATCCCTTACGCTAAATACGATTGCCGCAAATGATAAAAATGCGGTGATTACGAGTTCAAGTAAGGCGACTTTGGAGATTGAGGGATATGGGTATAGCGATAGCAATAAAACAAACACAAAGGCAAATACCATAATCCACGCAAGTATCGGCAACTCAAATGCGAATCAAAGCACAAATATCGACATTTCTTACACAGGCAATCGCCAAACACAAGCACAAACGCGAAGTAAGCGAAATGTAAGTGGCGAAATCTCCCCATCTCTTGCGAATGGTGATTCTTTTACACTCTCCCCCTCCTTTGCGAGTGGTGATTCTATTCTCTCCCCCTCCCTTGCGGAGGGGGATTTAGGGGGTGGGTTAAAAGCGCAAAATATTAGTAGCGCACAATTTTCAAATAGCGAATCTACCCACCCCCTAGCCCCCTCCGCAAGGGAGGGGGGACAAGTAGATTCAACCTCCGCAAGGGAGGGGGGACAAAGCGATTCAACCTCCGCAAGGGAGGGGGGACAAGTAGATTCAACCTCCGCAAGGGAGGGGGGACAAATTGATTCAACCTCCGCAATAAATAGCGTTGCTTTGCAATCTCGCTCTACCACAACCACCCACGAAGCGCATTTGATTTTTGATGGTAATATAAATACAAGTGGCAAACTAACCGCAAAAGACGCAAATATCGCACTTCAAGGGCACGCCACCGCCCACGCGATTGTAAGCGATGCAAATCTAATCGCACAAATCAAACAAGCCGAAGCAGGCACACAAAAAGCAATGCCCGATTATATGGATTTAAGCAAACCATCGACTTTAAAACAGCCCGATTGGGATAGTCGCACCTTTAAATTTGGCGATGATGGCATTGTGCTAACTAACTCAAATCTTACGCTTGGGCGAAATGCCACGCTTGAAGCAGATATCACGGCGAGTAATAATTCTAAAATCACATTTGGTTCAAATGTAACGCACTTTATCGACAACAAAGACGGCGCAAATATCACAGGCAGTGGATTTTCTTATTATCAAGTGGTAGAGAGTGGCGCATTAAGTGGCGAAGCACTCAAAGGCGCAAATGATAGCATAACCTACAAAGGCAAAATCACCGCAAACGGCGGAGAGATTCAATCAAAAATCTTTAATTTTAATGCAAGTTTGGATTTGCAAGATTCAGCGAAATTAACGGCGGATTATTTGACTTTGACAAGCACGAGTTCGGTTAAATTAGCAAGTGGTGCAAGTGCGAGTGTGAAAACGCTAAAATTGCAAGGCGTAAGCAAAGATAATTTAAGCACGATTTTTAGCAACGGCAACGGCAATCCACAACTAGAAGTTACCGAGCGAGTGTGGTTTGAAAATACGAGCGATTTAACTTTAACGCAATTAGATTCAGCGAATATCAAAGCGACAAATTATGATATTTGGGCGACAAAATCAAGTGTGAATGATATAAATAAAGAAGCAACCGCGAATATTTCGCTATTTGAAGAGTCGAACTTTTCGCTAAAAAGTGTTAGTTTGAAAAATACAAGCACCGCGACAAAAGGCAAAAGAGATACTTCGGCTCAAAATGACAGCACTATAAAAAACAGCATTTATTTGCAAGGCAACGAAACGGGCGATGATTTCACAAAACTAAATGTAAGCAAGAAAATCACCGCGTCAAATTTAGATTCAGCAAAAATCGAGTTGCGTGGCACAAGCGAAATTAGCGCACAAGGGATTGAATTTAGTAGCGTAAAAGATGCAAAACTTATTTTAGATAAAGATGCGAAATTAACGCTAAATGGCGGTGCGCTAGAAGTAAAAGGCAATAATTCAACGCTAAAAATTGATATTTTAGGCGAAAAGAAATTTGATTTAAACGCGCAAGGCGGGAGTAAAGTCATTTTGAGCGAAGTGCAACAAAGCGAAAAATCTCAAAACGCTGTCATTTTGAGCGATAGCGAAAAATCTCAACAAAATAGAGATTCTTCGCTTTCTACGAAAGCTCAGAATGACAATGTGGGGGCGACTTTCAGCGGTAAAATCACGGCAAAAGATTCAAGCATTATCACAACCGCACTTGATTCAATCACCGCAAGTGTGGATTTGCAAGGTAGCGCGAGTCTAATCGCAAAAAATATCAATTTAGATTCTACGCATAATAGCATTTCGCTAAACGGCAGTGCGAGTTTAACGGCAGAGAAAATCACCGCAAATAGCGTTTCAAATATAAATTTTACACAAGATAATGGTGCAAGTTTCAATGTTAAAAATCTCACGCTAGAAAAATCCACGCTAAAAGCGACAAATCTAACCTTTAAAAATGCCAACGGCGCAGAATCTAGCATTATTACCGCCGATAAAGAATCTAAACTCGAAGTAACAAACTTAAAAGTAGAGAGTGGCAATCTAACGCTGAATTTTAATGATTCAACGCAAAATGCGGAGAAACTCGACAAAATCGAAGTTAGTGGCGGGAGTGTGGCATTTATAAATGAATGGGACTTTGGCAACAATACGGCATTTTCTAGCAATGGTGGCGATGGCAAAATCCAATTTCAAAATGCCAAATATGCGGTAAATGGGAGCGGTGCGAAAAGCATTAACGCAAATTCTACGATAAATGGGACATTAGAACTCTCAAATGTCGGTAAAACAACCGCCACTCCGTCATTGCGAACGAGCGAAGCGAAAAATCTCATTGCAACCACGCAAGGCACAAGAGATTCTTCGCCTTCGGCTCAGAATGACAATAAGTTCGAATCCCTAAAATTTAGCGGCAAAAAACTCACGCTCGGCGAACAATCCACCATAAAAGTCACATTTGATTCAAGCGTGACAAAAGACAGCGTGACGCTAGGGCAATATTACACGCTAATAAGTAGTGGCGGGATTAGCGATAATCGCGCAAATAAAATCATCGACTTTGTTTTTAGCGGTAGCGAAAAACTCTTTGTAACGGGCAAAATCTTCGATGACAAGGACTTAAAAATCAAATTTACGAAAGATGACCCAAAATCTTTTAGCGAGTTGGTGCAACATATTGAAGGCAAATACAGCGCGGTGCTACAAGCGCTCACATCGGCAAATCCAAACGATAGCGCAATCGAACTCTCCGCAAATACCGATGATTATACCGCGCTAAATGCGAGACTTCAAAGCATAGATTCTGCGCTAAATGAAATCGCGCAGGGTAATAAAACCCCGCAAACGCGAAATCTACTCTTTTCAAACGAGCAAACGATAAATACGCGCATTTCGCAAGTGCGCCTAAATCTCGCGCAACGCAAGAAACCGCTCTATTTCGCGCAAAGCGACACGCTCTATCGCCTACAAAAATTGCAAAATAGCGCGGTTACAAGCGATGCAATGCCGTCATTTAAGCAAAACGCTGAATCTAAAAATGCTGAATCTAATTTGCCAAATAGCGCGTGGGCGAGTGTGGGTGGCGGATATTTCGGCGGTGGCACACAAATGGGATTTGGCGCGACAAATGTGGGGTATGATAGGATTTTCAACGCTGAAAATGCCGATGTGATGGTGGGTGCGATGCTTGGCGTGGGCGGATATAAGGCAGGGAGCGAGAGTGGGAGCGACTCTGCGACATTTTACAATGCGGGGATTTATCTACACTCGATTTTTGATGTGCGGGGCGGGAGCTACGGTGGGCACGAGATTTTAGGGAGCTTGAACTTTTCATTTAGCGATGTGAAAAAGTCTTTTAGCACCGCGCAAAACGCAGAATCTACCGCACTTGGCGCGAATATCACAGCGCAGTATAAATATAATTTCATCATTAGCGATAGCGAAAAAATCACCCACGCACTCAAACCAATCGCCCTGCTGTCCTTTGGATACAACTATAATGGCGCGTGGAGTAGCGCACAATACGAGCAAGGCGCATATCACAGCACGACATTTGCCTACGGCGCGGGTGTGGAGTATAATGCGGTGATGAGTGAGAGCTTTTACAGCGTTCAACTCGCGCTAAAAGATAATCTCGCGATGAGCGGTGGCGTAGTCGATGTCACGCTAAAAGGCGCGAAAAATTTCATCGGGTATAGCGTGGAGAGTGCGCCACGCCTTAGCTTTGAGCTAAATATGATAGGTTCGCACAAGCTCACAAATGCGCTCTATTTGCAATATGGTATCGCGCTTATGGCGGACACGGGGGCAAATTACGGCGCAAAAGGCGATGTAAAAGTGGGGTATAAGTTTTGAGAAAATTTGTGAGTGGTGCAAGAAATTCGCAGAATCTAGGGCGAAATTCGCAGAATCTAGGGCGAAATTCGCAGAATCTAATATAAAATCGCAGAATCTAATTTAGTGCGAAATGCAGAATCTGCCTTAATTTCGTCATTGCGAGAAGTCGCACTTTGGGCGACTTCGTGGCAATCCAAAATGAAAATTAAATAATGGATTGCCACGATTTTGCTACGCAAAATCTCGCAATGACGGAAATAGCAAATTAGATTCTGTGTTTCACGCGAAAATCGCAGAATCTAATATAAATTCGCAGAATCTAGTGAAAAAAAATCAAAAATTTGCAGAATCTGCCCCCGCTTCGTCATTGCGAGGCAGTGTGAGCGTAGCGAATACAACGAAGCAATCCAAAAAAATAAAATGGATGGTTGCTTCACTTCGCTTGCAAAACAATGCGAAGCCGAAGTTTCTTTATCCAATCCTATGGATTGCCACACTCGCTTTGCTCGTTCGCAATGACGAAGTGGTGGTGGATTGCCACGATTCTGCTTCGCAGAATCTCGCAATGACGGAAAATAGCGAATTAGATTCTGCGATTTGCGCCAATTTCGCAGAATCTCACACAAAAATCGCATAATCTCGCCCTAGATTCTGCGAATAATCATTGACTTTTAAAAAAAATTAGATATAATTGCGCTTTTTTAATTCATTCCGGATTAGCTCAGCGGTAGAGTAGGTGGCTGTTAACCACTTGGTCGCAGGTTCGAATCCTGCATCCGGAGCCACTTCATAAAAATATAAATTAGATTCTGCTAAAATCCGCAAATATTTTTTTAAAGGACAAAAAATGAAAGAATACACAATAGGCATTGTCGGCGCAAGTGGCGCAGTAGGCGAAGAAATCGCAAAAGTTTTAGAAGAGCAAAATTTCCCTGTAAAAAAAATAGTCCCCCTAGCAAGTTCGCGAAGTGCGGGGCAGATTCTGCGATTTAAGGGCAAAGACTACACGATACAAGAATGCACGGACGAGGTTTTCGCAAAAGAGGGCGTAGAAATCGCATTTTTTTCCGCAGGTGGAAGCGTGAGTGAGAGATTCGCGCAAAGCGCGGTCAATGCAAATGCCATTGTCATCGACAATACGAGCTTTTTTAGAATGCAAGATGATGTCCCGCTAGTCGTCCCCGAAGTCAATAGCGATGATATTTTCACGCACAAGGGTATTATTGCCAATCCAAACTGCTCAACTATCCAAATGGTGCAGGTTTTAGCACCTTTGCAGTTGGCTTTTGGCATAAGGCGCGTTGATGTAGCGACTTATCAAGCTGTAAGTGGCGCAGGCAAAAAGGGTATGGAGGCACTAATGCGTGAGACAAAAGAGCAGATTGATGGCAAAAATGCGGAGCATAAAAGTAGCGTTTTTCCTTACAGCATTGCGTTTAATCTATTTCCGCACATTGATATTTTTTTGGAAAATGACTACACAAAAGAGGAAGTCAAAATGATAAAAGAAACCCAAAAGATAATGCACAGCGACTTTGCGGTGAGTGCGACTTGCGTAAGAGTGCCTGTGTCGCGCTCTCATAGCGAGGCGATTACTATTACATTTGAGCGCGAAGTTAGCGCAGATGAGGCGCGAGCGGTGCTTGAAAACGCCGAAAATATCAAGGTGATTGATGATGTGAAAAATCTAAAATATCCTATGCCGATTGTGGCGTCAAATACGGACAGCACTTTTGTGGGGCGGATTCGCGTGGATTGCTTTGATAAGAAAATATTGCATTTATTTTGCGTGGCAGACCAGATTCGCGTGGGAGCAGCGACAAACGCCGTGCGAATCGCACAAAAACTTATTGCAAAAGCGCAGAATCTGCGCTAGATTCTGCGATTTTTACACCCCACTTTGTCATTACTATCGCAAACGAAGTGAGCGAAGAATCTCAAAAAAAAATAAGAGAGATTTTTCATCCAAAATACTTCTGCGCGGGGCGTTTTTTTTGTTAGATTCTGCGAATTTTATGCGATTCGCAGAATCTGCGCTAGATTCTGCGATTCATTTCGTCATTGCGAGAAGTCGCGCGTTTAGGGCGACTTCGTGGCAATCTAGATTCTGCGAATTTTACACATTTCGCTCAATTAGCGATGTTATCCCAAATTTTTGCAAAATCTCATTTTCCTTCGCGCGGTGCTCGCCATCATCGCATTCGTGGTTGTATCCCAAAAGGTGCAAAAGTCCGTGAGTGAATAAAATCGCTAGTTCGGTTTGGAGCGAGTGCTTGTGCGAAACTGCGCTAGATTCTGCGCTGTGAAGCGAGATTGCAATGCTTCCAAGCGGTAAATTCGCAGAATCTGCCCCATTTAAATCAAGCGGAAAAGACAGCACATCAGTCGCAGAATCTTTCCCTAAAAACTCCGCATTTAGCGCGCGTATCTCATCCTCGCCCACCAAAAGCAACTCAATATTTTTGCTAGTCAAATCAAATGCAATCTGCTCCAAAAACTCCAAAATCTCGCCACTCACTTCAAAATCCGTGCGATTGTCAAAAAGTATCATTTTGCGCGCCTGTTGTTAAATTTAGCGCAATTTTACACTAGATTCTGCGAAAATTAGGCATTTATTGCCAAAACTCACCCAATTTTTTATCCCAACTTTTTGGATTCCACTTAATTGTCCCGCCATTTGGCGTCCAAGTGAGTTCGCCCACAAATAATTTTCCATCCACTTCATACAAATCTACGCGTGTAAAATTCCGCGCCAAAGTGCGCGCCACCGCCTTCATTAGCGCAAAATTACGCGGTTTTGCAATGGCGTCATTTAGCAAGGGAATTTTGTAGGTAAAGTCACAAAAACGCCAATTTTTATCATAAAAATACCAATATTTGCCATAATCAAATTGTATGAAAATCTCGCCATTTGCGAAAGTAAAGAAGCGATAATCCTGCGGTGGCGTGTAGGTCGAAAGTGGCAGATTCTGCGAAATGCCTAACATCTCC
>NZ_JBSIUQ010000018.1:0-23006 GCF_053654695.1 Helicobacter sp. 23-1044 | reverse complement strand
TTCATCTAAAATACTTCCGCGATTTTGTTTGGCATTTGAACGCTTTTTGCCTCTGTTTCCGCCCAAAGGGATATAAAGGCACTCTTTTAAGAATCGCCCCAAAGTGATATGCCACCTGCGCCAAAATTCTGCGATATTTAGCGATTTGTAAGGTGAGTTGAAGTTAAGCGGTAGCACTATGCCAAACATTAGCGCAAGTCCCATCGCCATATCGCAATACCCGCTAAAATCAAAGTAGAGTTGAAATGTGTAGCTTAGCGAAGTCGCCCAAGATTCGGCGATATTTAGCACTCCGCCGTTTTCGACAATGCCAAATCCTGTGTTTGCCCATTTGGCAAAGCTATCAGCGATAAAGACTTTTTTAAATAAACCAATGCTAAAAATAAAAATGCCTTTGGCTAGAAATTCGTAGTTTATTGTGGATTGCTTCGTTGTTTTCGCTTCGCTCACTCGCAATGACGAATCATTTGAATCGTTTGAATTTGCGCTCATTTTTGCAAATTGTGGCATCATTTCTCTGTGATGGACAATGGGACCCGCAATAAGTTGCGGAAAAAAGCTAATAAAGAGCGCGTAATCAATAAAATCAATATGTAGATTTTCGTTTGATTCGCCTTTTCCGTGTTTGTAGCAGTCAAACAAAAATGCGATTTGCTGAAAGGTTACAAAACTAAGCGCAAGGGGCAAAAGAATATGTGGCAAAGGGATATTAAAATCCAAATGCGCTATTTTGCTAAACAAATTGAAATTTTCTAGCAAAAAATCCGTGTATTTAAAAAAGCAAAGAAGCGATAAGTTGAAAATTATGCCGATAACAAAAAAGAATTTTGGTGTAAATCTATCTAAATAGACAATTCCCCCCCCCCCCCCTTTTTAACACGCATTTTTTTTTAGTAGATTCTGCGATTTGGGTTATTTTTAAAGATTCTGCGCTAGATTCTGCAAATCTTAAAATGCACTTTGCTAAAAAGTAATTTACAATGATAGAGCCAAGCATTATAGGCAAATACGCCACTTTCCAAAATGCGTAGAAAAATAGCGATGAAGCAATCAAAAAGATTTTTGCCCAAAGAAAATGCGCTTTAAACTTTGCATTTTTTAGCAAATGAAACACTATCCACACGAGCGGCAAAAATGCAAAGATAAAAGCAAATGATGAGAAAAGCATAGGCGCGTCCTTTTTTAAAATATATGAAATTTTGCAAAAATTAAAGGCGCGATTTTAGCAAAAATTTCTAAAACTTCGTGCTTTTTGGCGAAATGTTTAGATTCTGCGCTAGATTCTGCGGATTTTGTAGAGTGCGCTTTGGGCGAATGCTAAAAAATGCGATTTGCCCCGATTCACATCGCCACCCAAAGCAACAGCGAGTAATTTTTACTGCAATGCGCTATGAATTTTGCTTAAATTGTCTTTTTTGATGCCAAAAAATACAAGAAAAATATCCACTATCCACCATATATATGCCACTACAATGCCGATGATTGCCAAAACAAAAGGCAAGAAATACTGCTCTATTATCATATCTACTACATCATCATCGCTCATCATAAATGTGTTTTCTGTCGCGACAGCTGCGACAATAAGCACCACAAAAAGTATCGTGTAGCTTATGATGATTAAGCCAAGTTTGGCAAAGCCTAACTTTAAATCGCCCTTATAAAACCTATCCACGCCCAAAATGCCAAAGAGAATTGACAGCACTATGCCGACAACGGGGCTTTTAAGCACCACTAGCATAAGTTTTTGCAAAGCATTTTCGCCCACTTTTTCAAGTTTCTCTTGCAATGGCACAAGGGATTCGCTAGGGATTTTGCCCTTTATGCTCATCAAAAATACACTTATATTATCCATTTTTTGTCTCCAATATTTCAAAGATTTTTTTAAGATTATCGCGCTTTATGCCCTTCCATACCAAAAACATATCCGCGACACACCACGCCACCATCGCAACCATAGCAAGTAGCCACAGCACGGCTAATACTGCACTTTCATTTGCGATTAACCTATCGCCCAAATCAGCTTCAATGCCGATATAAACGACTACAATATAGATGATTTTAAAGATACCTAAAATAATATCACCTTTGTAAATCCTATCAACGCCGGGCAATATTACCGAAAAGATAAGCCCCAAAATCGCGCTTTTGAGATTTATAAGCAAAAGTCGCTTACTTGCGCCCTCACTAGCTTTATCCAAACTCTCTTTAAGCCTTAAAAGCGCATCACTTGGCACTTTGTCCTTTAAATTATAAAAAATCATATCATTATTTTTCATATTTTTCCTTTTTGTGATTAAAATTGCGTGAATCTAAAATGCCGCAAATCCCTACATTTTTCTCAATCATCGCCCATTTTTTCAATCATCGCTAGGACGAATTTCGCGCTTTTTTGGGCGGAGTGCTCCAAAAATTCATCAAAGCTGATATTTGCGCTATCATCGGCACTATCGCTAATTGAGCGAATCACACAAAACGGCACACTTAGCAAAGACGCCACCACAGCGATACTTGCGCCCTCCATTTCCACCGCAGCGGCGTTGAAGCGCTCCATAATCCACCCTTTTTTGCTGGCATCTGAGATAAAACTATCGCCACTTGCCACAATGCCCTCTTTTAAGTCGATATTTTGCGCTTTTGCAACGCCCTGCGCGATTGCGTTAAGATTCGCGCTTGTTTTTATGTAGATTTTGCTCTCAGGTATGAATCCAAGCGGATGCCCAAACGCGCTAATATCCACATCGTATTGACAAAGCGCAGTTGCCAAAATAATATCGCCCACCTTTAAATCAGCGCGAAGCCCACCAGCCACGCCACTAAAAATAACGCACTCCGCGCCAAAATGCAAAATCATCGTAGCACAAGTAAGCGCGGCGTGAATCTTGCCTATTTTGCTGTAAGCAACTATAATCGTGTGATTTTTGTGGGTGATTTTGTAAAATGTGTTGCCACCAATTTCCGCGCTCTCATAATCCTTGAAATGCTCTAAAAGTGGCGTGATTTCCTCATTCATCGCACCGATGATTGCGATAGTTTTCATTGTGATATTTCCTCCAAAACTGCGTTTAGATTTTGCATTGTGCCAATTGTGTGCGTGGGTTTTGTGCTTAATCGTTTGTTTAGCCCCTTTAACACCGCGCCATAGCCAAATTCGATAAAGCAATCTACTTGCGATTCGACTTTTTTAATGCTTTGCTTGTAAAGCACGGGCAAAGTTAGCTGTTTTGTCAAAAGATTCACCGCATTTGCCTTGTCGCTGTAAGATTCAAGCGTGGCATTTGCGATAATCTCACAAGCGAAACTATCCTCCAAATACTGCTCTGCTAATGCGCGAAAATCCGCACTCATCGGCTCTAAAAGCGGACAATGACTAGCCACAGACATAGGGAGTAGCAAAACGCGCTTTGCGCCAAGATTTTTCAACTCGCCCTCAGCAATCATCAAATCGACTTTGTAACCCGCCAAAACGCACTGCCCATCGCTATTAAAATTCGCACACCAAATCTTGCCACTTGCATTTTCTTCGCGTTCACTGCAAAACTTTTGCAATGCTTCATCACTAAGCCCAAGCACGACAGACATTCCCGCGTCCTTGCCCTCGCAAACGCTCTGCATTAGTTTGCCACGCTCATACACCAAACGGAGCGCGTTTTCAAAGCTAAGCGAACCTGCGATGAGATTTGCGGTGATTTCGCCAAGTGAGTGCCCAAGCGCAAATGTGGGCTTTATGTCGCAACTTTGGGCAAAAAGACGATTGGCGATATAGCTTACCAAAAGTATCGCTGGTTGCGTGAATTGCGTGAGATTCAAATCATCGCTTTGATTGAAAAGCAGATTTTTCATATCGATTTTTAACGCATCACTTGCTTGTTCAATTAGCTCTTTGGCAAGGGGCGATTCATCATAAAAGTCTTTGCCCATTCCTAGTGCTTGTGAGCCTTGTCCGGGAAAAATAAAAGCGTATTTCATTTGTGTATCCTTTTTGTTAAAATAAGCAATTCGTCTCTTACGCAATTCGTAGCAAAGCGTAGAATTTGCGAGGGCGAAAGCCCGAAGCAACCATCTTTGCGGGAGCTTGAAAAATTCTCGCTCAATGGACGCCCAAGTCCTATTTTCGCTCGAATTTTTCGGCGCAACCCACAAACCTTGCGCAAGATACTAGAATTGCGAAACGAAAATCTAATCTAATTTCACATAAAGTATCAAGTCGCACAACAAACAATCGAAGTAATGGCGGTGTGGCTTCTTGCGTTAGTCGCGCTTGTCAAGCGAAATAGGACTTGGGCGTCCATTGAGCGCAGATAAGTGCGACTAACGCAAGAATTGCATACCCCAGAACAAATTGCACCCACGCAAAAGCACCAAAGAGACGACGCGCTTAATGTCCGCAACCGCAACCTGACTCGGTATGATTCGCTCCCCCACAACACCCCTCTCCGCCACCGCAATGATGATGGTGCGTCGAATTTCGGTGCAATTCTAAAATCTCATCATCATTTGGCACTTTGCTATCCAAAACCTCCACTTCAAAAAGCAGAGTTTTTCCAGCCAAAGGGTGATTATAATCGATAATCACAGAATTTTCGCCAATTTCGGCAACCACCACTTGCGCCATCTCGCCATCCTCGCTTTGCCCATACAGCGTCATCCCCTGAACTAGCTCAATTCCTGCAAACTGCTCTTTTGGCACTTCTTGCAAAAAATCGCCATTTCTCTCGCCATACGCGTCCTTTGGTGCGACTTCGACTTTGAATTTATCGCCGATTTTTTTATCCATTAGCGCATTTTCTAACCCGCAAATTACTTGATTTTGCCCGATGATAAATTTAAAATCATCGCTTTTATCAAGCACCTCTGCGCTTTCTTTGCCGCTGACTTCGTATTTGATTGTTACTAAGTGATTATTTTCTATCATTTTTATCCTTTATTTGAGTTTTTTAAGTTGCGTTTTTGCGTCCTTTGCCTCCGTGCTGTTTGCAAAACGCGCAATTAGCGAATTATAAAAGTTTTTCGCATCATCATTTCGCCCAAGCACCCGCAAAGAATTCGCGCAATTTAGCAATAATCGTGGCATATATTTTGCCCTCTCATCAAGTGTCGCGCTCTCTTTGTAGTGGTAAATCGCATCATCATATTTATTTTTCTCATAGGCGATATTGCCCAGCATATAGTGAGATTCTGCCTTTTTGTGGTTGATTTCAATAAGCCAATTATACCGCGCTATTGCTTCATTAAATTTTTTGCTGTAAGTTAGTCTGCGCGCTTCTTTAAAAATCTCATCTTTTTTTGCCTTATCTTTGCTAAATGCAATCGATGAAATCTCCCGCTGCTCACGCTGCTCTGCTTGTTTATCTAACTCAACTTGCTTTATTTCGCCAAGCAGAGTTTTTATCTGCGTGATAGATTCACTAAGGGCGTTTAGACTATCAGTTAGCGTTTGGATATTTTTAGAATTGCTATCAACTTGCTCTTTTAGCGCAGAGAAGCTCTCTTTTGTGAGATTCGCAGAATCTAGCGCATTTATTTTGTTATTTAAATCATTGAGATTTTTTGCCTGTCCTTCATAAATGCTTTTAATCCCATCAGTTGAGATTTCTAACGCCTTTATTTTGCTCTCAATCTCAAAGATTTTGTCAGATTGCAATTCGGTTTTACCTTTTAGATTCTGCATTTCTTGTTTGGTAGAACCGCTTTGCATTTCAAAGGCAGATGGTTCGCTCCACAGGCAAAGCGGAGCGATAACTAATGCTAAAAATCTCACTAACAAAATGCTTTATTTATTTTGATAAAACAAAGTCTGCTCGTCTATTTTCTTGCCAACAAGCGCGAGTTTTCTCAACGCAAAGCGGTTTGCTCTCGCCATAACTCACCAAGTCGATTTTGCCCTCTGCTACGCCATTGCCTACAAGTGCGTCTTTTACAGATGATGCGCGTTTTAGCGCAAGGGCGTAATTGTATTCATCACTGCCCCACTCATCGGTATTGCCTTCAACTCGGACATTTGCACCGCTATCAATAATCAGCTTTGCATTATTTTTTACGATTTCGATATTTCTACTGCCTTCGATTATGAATCTATCAAATCCAAAATACACCGAATACAGCGAGTTATCGCCACCGCTACCATAAACATTGCCACGACTTGTGATTTCGCCATCGATTGTGCCATTAGCATCGCCGGCACTCGCAGAATCGCTGCCGCTAGATTGCGTATCCACCTCAACATCGCTCTTATCGCCACACCCTACAATCATCATCGCTCCAACCAAAGAAAAAGTCAGTAATAACTTCTTAATCATCGCCTACTCCTATTTTTAAATTTTAAAAACGCAAATTCTAACCAAAATATGCTAGTGATGTCAATTATTTTTAAGATTCTGCTACAATTCGCCGCTAATTTTTTAAGCTAATTTTATCTCAAAGGCACAAAATGATAAGTTCAAAGCGCACGATAAAGTCGCTAACCGCGCTATTTGTGGCGATGGCATTTCTCTTTGCGGGGAATGCTTTAATCGTTAGCTCTGTGGGCGTGATTTTAAAGCAAAGTGGCGCAAGTGCCCTTGCCATCGGCGCGGTGAATGCCTTTTTCTTTTTTGGTGCGCTAGTTAGCACCATCTCATCGCATAAAATCATCGCGCACATCGGGCATATTCGCGCATTTGGGATTTTTGGAGCGATGTGTAGCATTTGCATTATTTTGCATTCATTAAGCGTGAATTTGATGCTATGGGCAGGACTTCGCTTTTGTCTTGGGTTTGCATATTATGGACTTTTGGTGATTATTGAATCGTGGTTGAACGAAAAAAGCAAGGACGCCGTGCGCTCCCGCGTGATAGGATTTTATGAAATCGTATTTTATGTTTCATTTGGCGCGGGGATTTTGATAATGGGGCTAAATCTTCCCACACACACGCTATTTGTGCTATCTTCTTGTCTAATTATGTTTTCATCGCTCCCGCTTAATCTTTTGCGTATAAATGCCCCGCCAATCCCGCAAAAGACGCCAATTTCATTGCCAAAAGTTTTCAGCGTTGCGCCACTTGCGCTTTTGGGGAGCTTTATCGGTGGTATGCTTATGAATGGATTTTTCTCGATGGGGAGCGTGTTTGCGCTATCACGCGGACTTAGCGTGGGCGAAGTGGCGCATTTTATGTTTTGCGTGATGCTTGGGGGATTTATCGCGCAAAGTTTGATTGGTAGTATCAGCGATAGATTCGGACGAAAAGTGGCAATAATGCTAGTTGCATTTGTCGCGCTAGTGGGAAGTGTGGGATTTTTGCTGAAACTTGGGATTTGGGGAATGTGCGTGTTTGGCGTAATCTTTGGCGCGGGGATTTTGTGCCTTTACTCACTCGCCCTTGCACGGGCAAATGATATGCTAAAAGACAAAAGCAAAAGCGTAGAAGTCAGTCGCACGATGCTATTTTCATACTCGCTTGGCTCGCTAATGTCGCCACTTGTGCTTGGCGCACTAATGCAAGGCTTTGGCGTGGCGGGATTTGTGTGGTTTTATATCGCAAACTTGGTGTTTCTCATTGCCTTTGCGGCAAATAAACCGCGATAGGGTTGAGATTCTGCGATTCAAATAAAAAAACGCAGAATCTAACACGAAAAAATTCACAGATACTGCAAAATTTATTTAGATTCTGCATTTTTGCGTGAATCGCAGAATCTGCCTTAATTTTTCGTCATTGCGAGATTTGACGAAGTCAAATCGTGGCAATCCACAATTAAATCAATCGTGCGACAGCACCGACTCTCGCCCGCTTCGTGGTGCAAAAAATCGGGAGCAAGGTGCAAGTCAGTGCAACCGCCGATTTTTTGCTAGAAGCGGAAAAAGCGAGAGCCCTCCCCCTAAAAGCGAAAAAGCGGCTGCTTTTTGGGGACACAATTAAATAGTCGGGGGGAGCGGAGCGGGGGTGCAGCCCTTTTGCGAGAAAAAACAAACGAAACTAATTTAAAAAACGGCGAAAATATCGAAGAATCGCAGAATCTAAAAAGAGATTCTTCGCTTCGCTCAGTATGACAATTTTGTTTGGATTGCTTCGTTGTTTTCGCTATCGCTCAAACTGCCTCGCAATGACGAAATGGGGTGTTTTTGTCCGTCATTGCGAGATTTGACGAAGTCAAATCGTGGCAATCCATTAGGGAGAATCTGTATTTTAGACGAATCGCTTACTTGCAACGAATCTGCATTGATTTGTTTTTGGGATATTGATTCAATATTTTGATTAGATTTGTGTGATTTATGGATTGCTTCGTTGCACTCGCTTTGCTCGTGCGCCTCGCAATGACGAAGTGGAGGTAGATTCTGTGTTTTTTATAAAATTTATGATTTTTTACCCACCCCCTTAATCCCCCTCCGCAAGGGAGGGGGAAATTTTAGATTCTGCGTTTCAAATAAAAAAACGCAGAATCTGCCACAAATTCGCAGAATCTTTTCTTACCCCCTTGCGCCGATAATTTCTTTTACCCTCCGTAAAAACCACTCATAATCATTTTTAAACCCCTCACTTGCATTCCGTAGCGAACTCTCCAAATCCGCCATAAAATCCTGCGTGGTGCTTTGCATTTTGTCTGTGCGAGAGAGTGCGCTATCGATTTGCCTTTGCAACACTGCTAAAATCTCCACTAATTCCGCACTTGAAGTTTTCAGCATATCGCTATTTTGGCGGACATATTTTGCGATTTCATCATTGAGATTTCGCACACCTTCGGCATTTATCAAATTCAAATCCTTACTTGCATTCACACTTGAAATGCTTATCTGCTCCAAACTCTCCAAATATTTCGCACTCATCGCCACTAGCATTGAGTCCAAATTTTTATAATGACTATCAATCTGCGCGGACATTTGCTCTAAAATATTTTTTTGCGTGGTGGAAATATCCTCAAAGTAAAGTTTTGTCGTGTTTTTTAGGTGCTTTATGCCGTCCTTATTTATCGCGCTAATCATCTCGCTAGTATTTTTGGAAATCGCCTTTGAGTGCAACTCCACATCTTTATTCAACTTCGCGTAACTTTCATTTAGCGATTTATTGTGATTTAGGGCGGATTTTATCAATTCATCCAAAATTTTTATATTCTTTGCGAGTTGCATTTGCACTGCGCCATCCCGTTTGCCTAAATCCGCGATAATTTTTTGATTTGCGCTATCAAACTCCGCAAGGACGCCATTCAATCGCGCACTCAACTGCGCGAAAAATTCGCCCATAATTTTTAGTGCCTCAATCGCCCCGCTTCCTACATTATTAACCGCATTTAACTTCTCATCCAAATTTGCATTTTGCGCTTTGTATCGCTCCATAATCACGCTAACTTCCCTATGCAAGGCGATGATTTTTTCATCCCTCGCTAAAATGCTATTTGTCAGCGCGGAGAATTTCGCCAAATTTTCCGCAGAGTGCTTCAAAATCTCATTTGAGTTAAGCACACTTTGGCGATACTCATCCTGCCAAACCAAAAGATTTTCCACCGCGCTATTAAATCGCTTGAAATTCTCGCTAAAATGCACCTCAATGCTATTTTGATATTTGTTTGCAAGTGCTTCAACGCCACTAATCACATCCGCGCTAAAATTCGCACTCAACCGCTCTAACTCTTTTTTAAGATTGAAATCCATCTCTTTTATCGCAGAATCTAGGGCATTTGTCTGCTCTATAAACTTTTCTTGATTTGTCAAAATCGCAGAATCTATGCTTTTTAGCGCGTTTGTATTTTTCTCAAAATGCTTTTCAAGCGCAGAATCTAGCGCATTTTTAAATTCATTTGCCAAAATTTCATTAGATTCTGCGATTTTTAGATTTGCCTCTTTTAGCGCGGTAATCGCCTCTTTTAAGTCATTATTATCGCTTAAATTCTCCACGCGCTCTTTTTGAAAAACGCGCTGATAAATGCCCACAATCGCGCCCAATCCCATCGCCACAATCAAAATACAAAGCGCATTCATCTCCGCAAATGACAGCGCATCGCTTATCTCCACAGCAATCACCACAAGCGCACCCAACGCGCCAAGCAAAATAATGCTTCCCCTAAAATCCTTGTGCTTTTTATTCGCACTAAAAATGTCAATCCCCGCCAAAAGCAGCAGCACCGCAATCCAAACTACACTAATCACCGCGCTATTTTCCTTTCATTTTGAATTTTTTGTCAAACTCTTCGCCTAACCAATCTGGTTTTTGGATTTTACTTTTGCGATTTATGATTTTTAGATAAAGTCGCACACAAAGCAAAATCGCCGCCATCGTCACCACCGCAGAAATAATCATCTCCAAACTATAATTTTCCTTAAACATTTTGCCCCCTTATTTCGCAGAATCTGCGGTAGATTTTGTAGATTCTGCGTCAATCAAAATATACAAATTTTTAAATTCCAAATTTTCTAACATCGCCATAATTTTCACAAATGCCTCAAAATTGCTTTTCTTATCGCCATTTAGCACGAGTGGCGTATCCTTTGGCAGGTGCGAAATGTGAAATCTCAACTGCTCCAAACTCACCTCCCTTTCATCGAAAAAAATTTTATTGTCATTTTTAATGCTGATGATTTTGTCCTCTTTGCTTAAATTCGCGCTACTTTTCGCAGAATCTTTGACTTGCGGGACATCGATTGAGAGATGATTTTGCTTGATGAAAGTCGCCGTTGTTAGCACAATCACGAGCAAAACAAGCACAATATCAATAAATGGAATGAGATTTAGGGAGTCGATTTTTTTCATTTTTGCTCCATTTGTGGCGCAGAATCTGCGATTTGTCCCCCCTCCCTTGCGGAGGGGGCTAGGGGGTGGGTATTTTTCGCATTAGATTCTGCGATTTTCATTTGATTCGCAGAATCTCGTGCGCCTTTTTTTGTCATTGCGAGATTTGCCAAATCGTGGCAATCCATTTTATTAAATTCTGCATTTTTCGCAGAATCTCGCATTTCCGCCTCCAAATCCCATTTCGCTAGTAAAACTTCACATTTTCGCAATAATAAATTATACCCCACAATCGCGGGTATCGCCACAATTAACCCAAGCGCAGTTGCTTTTAGCGCAAGTGCAAGTCCGCTCATAATCGCACCCGTGCTAATTGCGCTATCACTTTGTGAAATCTCCAAAAATGTCAGCATTATCCCGCCAATCGTCCCAAGAAGTCCAATGTATGGCGCATTTGTGCCGATTGTGGCGAGCAGTGTGAGATTGCGAGTGAGTTCAATTTCTAGCATTTTTTTATCCACAAATGCCAAAATATCAATTTTTTTATACACAAAAATGCGTTCCATTATCAATGCAAAAACAATCACGCTTAAAAATATCAAAATCCCCAAAACGCCGTATTCAACGAAGTCTTTTAGCATTTTGCACCTTTTATCGCAACGCACTCAATCTCAACTTTTGCCCCCTTTGGCAGTTCTTTCACGGCAATTGTGCTTCTAGCGGGTTTATGTGCGCCAAAATAGGACATATAAACCTCATTTACTGCCGCAAAATCATCGATATTTGTTAGAAAAATAGTCGTTTTAATCACGCTTTGCAAGTTAGATTCTGCGCTTGTCAAAATCGCCTTTAAATTCTCCAAAACCTGCGCAGTTTGCGCCCTTACATCGCCATCTACAAACTCGCCATTTGGCGTTAGCGCGATTTGCCCAGAGGTGAAAATCAACTCGCCAAAAATCTTACCCTGCGAATATGCTCCAATCGCCTTTGGCGCGGAAGTAGTCGAAATCGTCTGCATTTTTTGTCCTTCAAATTTTAAAATATGATAGAATTCTAACAAAATTTTTATTAGGATTAGCGAAGTGAGAAAATTTGCGCTGTTTGTGCTTTTTGCGGGGATTTTGAGTGCTGATAATTTTTTAGCGCGAAACGAAGCAATAATCATCGATGGCAGGACAAATGAGATAAAATTCGCCCTGCAAATCACCAAAGATGGGAAAATCAAAAAGCGATTTTTAAGCGAAAATGAAAAAATCGCAATCTATAAAAAAATGCCAAATTTAGCGAATTCAGCGCAAAACGCAGAATCTGCGGATTCTGCGGAAAATGAGTTAGATTCTGCGGAAAATTCTATGCGAGATTCTGTGAAAAATGCGGTGGATTCTGCGGATTCTGCGCGCAATGAGTTAGATTCTGCGAAAATCAAGCAATGGGATAAAAGCAAGATAATTTATGAGCAGCGCGTGTATAAAATCGATATTTTGCGGTAGATTCTGCGATAAATGCGAGATTCTGCGATTTTTGCGAAAAATGCGAAAAAGCGAGATTCTGCGCCAAGTGCGAGATTCTGCGGATTAAACAAAAAAGGGAGATAAGATGAAATTTTTAGCGATTTTTATAATTTTGACAAATCTTTTTGGCAGTTATGAACTCATAGAAAAGGCGAAGGACGCGGGATTAGAAGCGATGGACTTAAAGCAAAGCACCGCACCAAAATCGCAAATTGAGTTAGGCAAAAAACTCTATTTTGACCCGCGCATCGCAAACTCAAATGCGATTTCGTGTAATGTTTGCCACAATCTCGCGCTTGGCGGGAGCAACGCACTCCCCAAAACCCCGCCTTTTAACGCAAATGTGCCTACGATTTTCAACGCAGAATCTAACAAAATTTTTTTAAAAAATCACCTGCAAGCACACATTACAGGCGATTTGAAGCAGAGCAACGCCACCATCGTGCCTAAAATAAGTGCTTTTTCGCAGTATATAATCGATTTTAAAAAGGCGTATGGGAATAATATGGATATTGATATGGATTTGATTGCGACTTCAATTGACGCATTTGTGGCGACTTTAAAAACGCAAAGTCGCTTTGATGACTTCCTGCGGGGAAATATCAAGGCACTAAACCGCGCGGAGTTAGATGGACTCGCGATTTTCATAGATAAAGGTTGCGTAAAGTGCCATAGTGGCGTGAATTTGGGCGGTGGGGAGATTGCATTTGATGAAATTAGCGCGTATAAATTTGCGAATAATTTCAAAAAAGGCGAGGCGGTAAAAGTGCCTATCTTGCGGAATATCACGCAGAGTGCGCCGTATTTAAAAAGCGGGACGGCGACTTCTTTGAAAGACGCAATAGAGATGATGACAAAAAAGGGCGAAACTCTCACGCCAAAGGAAATCGAAAGGATAAAAGCATTTTTTGATACGCTAAATGGGAGAAAACCAAGCATTATTTATCCGCAACTACCGATGGAGTGAGATTTGGGGAGATTGCTGTGGCAATTTGTTCTTGGGTATTCATTCCGCAGATTTGGATAATTTCGAGTATTCGCAGACCGCTAGTCTAGTCTCACACTCGAAATTATCCAAAAACTACGAAAGCAACACCGCAATTACTTCGATTGTTACTTCACTTCGTTCGCAAATTATGCGAATTGTGATTTGCTGACGCGAATCAAATTTTATTTTTTGTCATTCCAAGCAAGTGAAACGAGCGAAGAACCTCAAAAATCCATCATTGCGAGATTTTGCGAAGCAAAATCGTGGCAATCTATTATTTTATTTTGGCAGATTCTGCGATTTTTGCGACAGATTCTGCGAAATCGCAGAATCTGTGAATTTTTTCGTGCGAGATTCTGCGAATTAAATAAAAAATCGCAGAATCTTGGATTGCCACGATTTTGCAAAGCAAAATCTCGCAATGACGGCAAACTTCGTGTGAATTAAATGCGCCAAACACACAAAATTACCCCGCCAAAAAAGCGATTTTATATCTCTTTTAGCGTTTTTCCTACTTCATCCATTTTCACCTCCAAATTCAGCGCGAAATCGCGGTATTTGCGGAAGTTTTTCAAAATCGAAATGCACTCTTTGCACTCCGCCATATCCATCTTATAAAACGCATTTTGCGCCCTAAAATAGACAGATTCTGCGTTATTTTCCATCTCCCCATCAAAAATACCGACAAAACGATAGTTTTTTTTCAGCTTAAAATACTCGCCATAATCGCCATTTTCAATCGCTTCCATCGCCAAATCCACCTTTTGCGGATAGAGCAGAATCTCTTGGATTATTGCGACTTTTGAGGCGATTTTTTTATAGGGCATCATAATGGCGTTTGCGTCGTCTTTTTTGCCTTTTTTGGCGAGTTCCTTTGCGAGTAAAATAATCTTTACAAACCTCGCCTCAAAGTCCTTGTAGCTTTGCAATTCGCGGATTAGCGGATTATTTTGCGCCATTGGGATTGCGCGGATTTCTAACTTTTGTGCCATTAGATTTTCAAACTTTGGAATTTCTTTTATTTGCTTTGCAAAACTCGCAATCACTTCGCCCTTAATCTCCGCGTAGCGCGAGATTATCTGCTCTGCAAGCGGGATATTTCCACCACACGCTAAAATCTTCGCCTCCATCATATCCGCTTCAAACTTCGCTTCCAACGCCAAGTAAAACTGCTCATTTTGCAAAAACTTATAAATATTTGCAAATTTATACGCCTCAACCAAGTCATTTTCGGCGATTAGATTTTGACAATGTGTCTTAAAATCATCAAATCTATATCCAAAAACGCTATTTTTCGATGACAAAACTATGCTATTTTCAAATAGCGCAAACGCCGCAATCGGCGCGGTGCTAAAACTTTCCATAATGACTTTCGCGCTATAAAAGTCACACAGCGAAAGTGCGCCATTTGCCCCAAGCACGAAAATATAAGAATTATAAAAGCAGATTTCCACCACCTGCGAATAAACCGCCTGAAACTTCCGCAACAAAGTCCTTGTGTAGGTGTCAATCACATAAATATTCCCGCCATTATCGCCAAGCAGTAAAATCGCAGAATCTGCGCTAAATTTCACGCATTTTATAATGCTGTTTGGATTGATATTTAGCGGAGTTGTGGCGTTTTTATTGCTATCAAAAAGCAAAATGCTTCTATCATAACCAATCGAAATTATAAACCGCTCATCCTCGCTTTCTTGCGCTAATAGCACGAAATCTTTATGTCGCATAAGCACTTTTAGCAGTTTGCCATTTAAGTCATATTTACTCAAAACGCCGTTTTTCCCGCCGATAAGCACGGATTTTTTGGCGATACTCACGCACTCAATCTTTGAATCAGCACTTTGAATAGTCTGCAACGCGCGACTTTGCAAGGCATCCATTATGCAAATGCTCCCCTCATCGCCGTTAATAAAGGCAAACAATGTCCCGCAAATGGCGACTTTATTTCGCATAAAAGAGGACTTTGGCAAGGTGAGCGGGATTTTTTTGCTTTGGTTGTGATTTATGATATTCCCCACCCAAAACATTTGCTCTTTGAAATCACAGGCAAAAATCGCATTTGAGGCAAAATGCAAAATATCCGCACAAAACTCATTTTCCACGCGAAAATACGGCTCTATCATCGCTTCCTCCAATTTAGATTCTGCGATTATAGCAAAAATGGGAGAATTTGGGGAGATTTATATGGAATGTGGAATGTGAAATAGATTTGTGCGAATTTTGTGCGTTTTTTATAAGATTCTGCGACTCGTGCGAAATCGCAGAATCTTGCGTGATTTTTCTGTCATTGCGAGGCGCACGAAGTGAAGCGAGTGCAACGAAGCAATCCAAATCATTTTGTCGTTTTGAGCGAAGCGAAAAATCTCTTTTTAGATTCTGCGTTTTTTGTTTGATTCGCAGAATCTACGATAGTTTCGCCATTTTTATCATTTAATTCGCTTGTTTTTTCTCGCAAAAAGGGCTGCACCCCCCTCCCCGCTCCCCCTACTCGCCAAAAGCTGCCGCTTTTCGCTTTTAGGGGGAGTGCCTCGCTTTTCCGCTTCTAGCAAAAAATCGGCGGTTGCACTTCTGCAACCTTGAATCCGATTTTTTGCACCACGAAGCGGGCGAGTTTCGGGTGCTTCGCACGGATTTGATTTTATTATGGATTGCTTCGTTGTGGCTTCGCCACTGCCTCGCAATGACGAAGTGGGGGCAGATTCTGCGAATTTTTATTTCATTCGCAGAATCTAACACGCTGTTTCAAAACAATCGAAGTAATGGCGGTAGTGCTTTGGATTATTTTTGCGTGAAACAAGCGAGATAGAACTTGGGGGTTCATCGAGCGAAATTTTACGCAAAAATAATTCAAATGATTACCCCAGAACGAATTGCCACGCACCACAATGTTTTTAATGTAGCGATTTTCCTACTGCTTCATCGATATCCTTAAATCCATCCTCTTCTAATCTCGCCAAAATGCCCTTATTTATTTCGCCAACCAGCGCAGGTCCCTCAAAAATCATAGCACTATAAATTTGCACCAAATTTGCGCCAAGTTTGATTCGCTCATAAGCCTCATCGCCGTCATTTATCCCGCCTACCGATATTAGCGCGGTTTTGCCAAAGAAATTTTCACTCAAAATGCTAAAAATTTCGCGCGATTTTTTCTTTAACGCCTCTCCACTAATGCCTCCAAAATCTTTTCCTCCCTTTAAAAGTGCGTAGTCAATAGTCGTATTTGTCGCAATAATCCCCGCTGCGCCGTTATTTATCGCACATTCACACACGCGGAGCATCGAATCGATTTGCATATCAGGGGAGATTTTTAAGAAAATAGGCTTGTTGCTTTGCTTTGTCAGCTCACTAAATAGCGATTTGACGAACTCTTCGTTTTGCAAATCGCGCAAATTTGGCGTGTTTGGCGATGATAGATTCACCGCAAAATAATCGCCCACGCTTTTAAAATTTGACACTAATTTTTTGTAGTCAAATAGGGCTTTTTCAGGCTCTGTGATTTTGTTTTTCCCGATATTTATGCCTAGTGGCACGGCAAAGGGATAGATTCGGCTAATGCGCCGTAAAATCGCACTTGCGCCGTCATTGTTAAATCCCATCGCGTTTTGAATGCTATTTTCCGCCACGAATCGAAAAAGGCGCGGTTTTGGATTGCCATCTTGGGGCTTTGGCGTAATCGTGCCTAGCTCAATATGCCCAAATCCAAGCGACAAAAGCCCCTTTGTCATCGTGGCATTTTTATCAAAACCCGCCGCCAAGCCCACAGGATTGTAAAAATCCATTCCGCAAACGCTAGTTTTTAAGCGCGAATCCGCCACACAAAAGCGCAGTGCTAATTTTTCTAGCACAAATGGCGTAGCTTGTGCCAAAATCAGCAGATTTTCTGTGATTTTATGCGCATTTTCTGGGTCTAACTTAAAGATATATTTGCGTAGTTTTTTATACATTTTTGCCCCTTATTTGCCCCTTGTAAAATCGCAAAATCGCGCTAGATTCGCGCAAATCTAATACACCAAAAATTCTTTTTTGATTTTATTTAGCTCGTTAATTTTTTCTTTGAGTTTTTGCACTTCATTATCGATTTGCTCCAACTTCCACATCTCCAAATGTGGCGGATAGTCCGCACTTCCGCGCTTTATCATCACGAAATCCAAAAAGCTAATTTTATGCATCCCAAGCAAAATTTGAATTTCCTCCATCGCCTCTTCGATATCCTTAATCGCCGTATTTATCTTATCAAACATACTTTTTGCCCCCAAACTTCGCAGAATCTAAAAAGCAAAATGCTATCATAAATTTTATAAAAAATCGCGAACATTCGCACAATTCGCAGAATCTTAATAATGACGGAGATTTTCGCTTCGCTAAAAATGACAAAAAGTAGCGAAAAACGCAGAATCTACCTACAATTCGTCATTGCAATGGGGCGAAGCGACCGAAGCAATCCACAAAAAAATATAGCTTACCGCAAACTCTCTTTTAAAATATTTAAGGCAAGTTTAGGCACTTTTAAATGCCAAATTCACGCAATTCTCACAAATCCAAAAGCCAAATTTCCCTAAATCTACTTCACTTTCACCTTATCTTTGATTTTATCAAAAAGTTTATCGCCGATGCCTTTGATATTTTTCAAATCCTCTGGCTTTGTGAATGGCGTTTTTTCGCGATATTTGATGATTTCCTCTGCTTTTTTATCGCCGATTCCATCAAGTGCCATCAGCTCTTTTTTAGTCGCTGTGTTGAGATTCACCGCACCAAATGCGAAACTTACCAAAAATAATAATGCAAAAAATAACCTTTTCATAATGTAGTCCTTTAAATTGAGATTAAAAAAAGCAAGAATCTTAAACATATAAACTTAAATTTTGCTTAAAATAATAAAATATTAAATCGCCAAATGCCCTCGCAGAATCTCCCACGAAAATCGCAGAATCTAATGCAGATTCTGCGAAAATTCCACAAAATCGCAGAATCTAGCAGTAAATTATTTTTATGGATTGCTTTGTGTGAATTACACCAAAGCAACGATGGGAGTGTGGGAGATTGAATCTAATCTTATTTTATTGCGATTTGTGCGCTGTATTTTTTGCCATCAAAGCTAACTGCGCCTATTTCGCATAGTTTTTGCAAATATATTCGCACACACCTTTGAAAATATTTAGTTTTACTTTGTAAAGTTTGCAAAATTTCGTCAAATTCCTTTGGCGACTCTAAACTCATTATGATTTTATCAAAGTTCCTTATTTTTGTGTAATTTACCGCACTGCCTTCCATTTCAAAAAGCCACTTTTTTTGCTCACCTGTGAGTTTTGAATATCCTAAAAACTCATCATTTCGCGCCAAAATCGCTAGTGAGCAATCATCAAAAGTCGCCTTAACTAAAACATTATCCATCGTTTGTTGCATTCGCTCTTGCATTTTATCTTGCGAGATGAGCAATGATTTTTGCAAAATGCCTTTTAATGCCTTAAACTCCCCACTTCGCTCATTATAAAAACTTGGCGCAACGCCATCAGACATTAGCGCAAAGGCATTTATATTGTCCATTTTATCTATGATGATTTCTGCTTTTTGCCACGCATTTTGCGAAGTGGTAAAAAATGTCGTATTTGCAAATTCGCCATTTTGTGCGCCAGAGATTAGTCGCATTTCATTTGAATCCAAAGCGCATATTAGCCCATCGCCTAAATGAAAAGCGATAAAAATATCATTGCAAACTCCCACACACAAAAGCGTAGAAGCCAAATCTTTCAACGCGCATTCTCTAAACTGCGCCTCTTTTTGCAATTCACCTAACAAAGCATTTAAAATATCTACTTTTGCAGAATCTGCATCTTGCAAAATCAGCATAAAATGCCGCTCTAAAATCTTGCAAATAAATTTTGTGGCAATCTCTGCGCCAAAATGCGAGTATTTTGCCGAACCTGCGCCATCAGCTAACGCAATCGCGCTAAATTTTGGAGTGATTAGCGAAAAGGTTTTATCTTGGCAGGGCGTGTTTGTTTTTATATGGCTTCTACCCTGTGTGGCGCAACAAATCGCCTTAAAACTCATAATTCGCCCCAGCCTTTTATGCCTTCAATATCAAGCTTGACATTATCCCCCGGCATTGACGCAGAGACTGCGGAAATACTTTTGCTAAGCCACTCGAAAAATTTATTAAAGCTAAGCCCTTTTAGTCGCAATGGAGGGCGTTTGGGTGAGAATTGCGCCAAAACATTCATATCTGCATAAGGACCTATGCCGATAGGAAAAATAGTAAGTCTTCTTTCATTTACCTGCTCTACGCAACAAGAAATCGCCCTTCGCAATTCATCTTCATCGCCATTTGGCGCACCATCAGTCATTAGCACCATCCACGGCTGATAATAATCCACGCCACGATTTTTGTATTCATCTTTGCGTTTATCTAGCAAATCTAATCCCAAATTTACCGCTTCACCCAACGGCGTAAGTCCATTTGCTATCAAGGTGGGGCTATTTTTTTGCACATTTAAACTTGAAAAATCTACTAGGCATTCAAAGCCATTATACCCAAAAGTCACTACGCATATTTCCGCAGAATGCACCGCCATTTCATCATTAGCAATTGCATTATAAAACATTTTTACGCCCTCATTTAGCTCATTGATTGGCGCACCAGCCATAGAGCTACTTGTATCCAAACAAAGGCAAATAGGAATTCGCGCGGTGGGGTTATTTACCAAGTCCTCGATTCTAATCAAATCATTACTCATTTCTTATCCTTTATGTTAAAATTAAAAGCGCAATATTATCAAAACAAATCTTAATTTTGTTTTGTTTTTTGAAAACAATTATAGCATTCCTTAAATTTTGCAAGTTTTATGCCGTATTTTTTATTAGGCTCTCTAAAAATTATTTCGCCACCACATTTTTGGCATTTGTATCGCTCTACTTTTGCATCTTTATAAAGGCAATCTTTATATATTTGTTTAATATGTCCTTTTTTTATCGGTTTCTTTATTGCAGATTCTGCACTTTATGTATTCTCTATTTTTGATTTTTTTATATCTTGATGGAAAAATGTCATTTGACATTTCATCGATTTCAATCATATTATTTAAATTATTGCGATAATTTTCAAAGAGTTTAAGCCATTTTTTTGCGCTTATGCGATTATTTTTGTCATTATATTTGCCACCTTTTTGAAATGTGTGATAAAAAGATTCTTTGAGTTTATAGTCCAAATGACTCCACATAAATTTCCACGAGCCTTCGGGTGCTTTTTCGTTGCTACTGCCATCAAAGGCATAAGGAAAATTGCCATTTTGGATATTTTTTGTGGGGGATTCGCCACCTTGTTGCGAATATGGCGGTTTTCCCGGTAGCATTATCATAAAAAGAAGCGTTGCTACGGCAAATTTATCATTGCCTATTGTGCGCAAAAATGTAGCATAATTTTTGCCTTGAATCTCAGGTGCGGTAAAGTTTATCGTCCCCACAGGACAAGGAAATCCACCGATTTGATAGCTATCAGTATCCACAAAATATATTTCTTTTGGGGAGACTACCAAAATATTTTGCGGATTTATGTCGCCTAAAATAACATTTAAGCTATGCAAAAATGTAATTTTTTCTAAAATCGTTATGCAAAGCTCAATCATATCTCTCTTTTTAAATTTTGGAAAATACTTTTCTAATAGTGGCTTGGAAAACATAATCCTTTGCAAGTTATGCCCCTTTGCCTTTGGCATTAGAAAGCCGACAAATTCATTGTGCTTATTTAGCAAAATCTCACTTGGAAAACAAATGCCTTTAAACTTCACTTGGCGGGTTATCATTAGTTTGATTTTTTCATAGATTCGCTTTGTGATTTTTTGCGCAAAATAGATTTTTGCAATATGCTCTGTGCTTGTCTCAAACGCAGTCCCTTCGCCACCTTCGGCGATTTTGTTTGTTAATTTTATTTGCGTCCCGCTTGGCGTCATCACATAATCGCCGACTTTTGGGATAAAATGCGTTGGCAAAATTTCATTGCTAATATCAGTGATTTGAACGCCTATCATAAATGGCTTAATTTTCGCAGAATCTAAATTTTCTTGCGATGGCGATTTATCTTTAAAGTTCAAAATTTTACCCAAAAATTCAGAAACCAAATTTGGCTTATCAAAAACCCCTCATTACTAATGAAATGCGCGCTAACTTTTTTGCCATTTGTGGCTTTTTTGTCATTTAGTGCCAAAATATCGCGCGCCAAGTCATAATCACGCGTGATAAGTAGCATAGTGTATTTTGTGCGAAATTGCGTGAAAATCGTATCAAACACATTATCTGCGTGGCTATTGTCGCTTTTGTCGCCAAAAATATTGATTACGCGATTTTCGAGTAGTTTTTTGATGAGATTCACGGCATTTTTGGCGCGGAGGGCTAGATTTTTATCTTGCGAAGTATTTGCGTGTTTGAGTAGCTCATCTACCACGCTTTTTGGGATTATGATTGCTTTTTGATACTGCTTTAAAAATGGCGTGATATTTTGCCAAAATGTTTCGATTGTGTTGATATTCCACTGCTTTTGAGTCGCCAAAAGGGCGCAAGTATCGATGAAAATCCTATCATTTTCTTTGACTAATTTTTCCAAATAGTCTTTTTTGGCAGCAAGTTTCGCAGAATCGCTATTCATCAAAAAATCCTTGCAATCTCTCGCCTATCTCTTTTGGTGTGGGCAAAAGTTTTGCCAAATCTTTTGGCGGGGTTTTGGTAAGTGTGTAAGTGGCTACGCCTATGGGTTTGGTGGTATTTTTTAGCGCGTATTCTACGATAGTTTTGCTTTTGTCTTTGCATATAATTATGCCTATGCTTGAATTTTCGCCATCTATGCGCACTTGCTCATCAAGCAAGGCTAGATAAAAATTCATTTTTCCTGCGTATTCGGGCTTAAAATCGCCGATTTTTAGCTCTATGGCGATAAGAGATTTTAGTCGTCTATGATATAAAAGCAAATCGATGAAAAATTCCTGCCCATCGGCTTCTAACTTGTATTGATTGCCTATAAAGGCATAATCACTGCCCATTTGGGTGAGAAAATTTTGCACTTGTCTTATAAGGGCAAGTTCTAATTCTTTTTCGCTATGCTCGTTGCGTAGGGACAGAAAGTCAAAAGTATATTCATCTTTTAGAATCAAACTTGCTTTTTGGGATAGATTTTGGGGCAGTGTCGAATCGAAGTTGTTTTGAGATAAAAGGGATTTTTCATAGCTTTGGTCTATGTGATTGTCTAGCACGCGGTAGCTCCACGCGTTTTTGAGTGTGGATTTTATGTAAAATTCTCTTTGCAAGTCGTCTTTGCATTTTTGAAAAATAAGCACATTGTGCGACCACGAAATTTCTGCAGACAGTGTCTGCAGTTTTTGATTGTCTTTGTAGGCAAGGTAAAAATTTCGCATATTCCATAGATTTCGCGCACTAAATCCGCTCAATCCATCAAATCCGCTTTGCAATGCTTTGGCAAGGCTCTCAACCACACTTTTGCCCCAGCCAAAATGCTCTTGCCTTTGAGTGATAATCTTGCCTATGTCGCTATAAAGGGCGATTAGTTCTTTATTTACCGCTTTTAGGGCTTGGGTGTGGGCGGTTTGGATTTTGGCTTTGACTTCGCTAACGAAGTTTTTGAAATCGGTGTCTTGGGTGATATTTGTAGTGTTATTTTGCATTAAAACTCTTTTTGATTTGTAGATTTTATTTGGATTATAGCGAAAATTTGCTTTTTTTGAAGGATTGTTAAAAAATGCTTGTTTAGTCCCCTATAAAATCGGGTCGGTGTAAAACCATCTTGCATTTTGCTTAATGCTTTTGGCG
>NZ_JBSIUQ010000017.1:0-29114 GCF_053654695.1 Helicobacter sp. 23-1044 | reverse complement strand
TATTTGAGTGAAAGTGTGTGAAAATCGTGGGGGTTGCGCTAGATTCTGCGATTTTGTGTCAAAAACGCATTTTCTCGCAATTGCAAAAATGGAGCAACTTTTGCGAATTTTTGAGGGATTTTTGGATGGACACGCAATTTATAGCACATTTATCATCAAACTCACGCTGTGTGTGGTTTGTGGGCTAATGCCACCTTTTTTGCCATAAAAAGTTGCACGATATATTATGTCCAAATTCAGCGGAAAATACTTAAATAGCGCAACTCCAGCCTCCACATAGCCACCATTGAAATTAGCCCCGTGTGGCGAAGTAGAGTTGCTATATCCCCCGCCAAGCAAAAATGATAGCGGTTGAATGATAGGCGAATTATACATTATCGGGTAAGTGTAGGGGTGCAGATACGCCACAAGTCCCACGCTGTGCGTTTTGTAGTCGCTTTTGGTGTAGAGATATTTTAGGCGCAAACCCATATCGATTTCCTCGTCCTCTGCCTCAAAGTAGTTCCACCCCACGCTTACGCCCAAATCCATCGCTACCTTTTTATTGTCCGCGCCAAGCGCATTATTTAAGCGCGAAGTCAAAAAGTTCGCACCGATATGAAATGTCGCCATCTGCAAAATGTTGCCATAAAACATTTTGGTTTCTTCGCTATTTTGCATAAATCCACGCGGTGCAAAGGCATTATTTGCGTCCCACGCGTTGCCTTGCGGATAGTAGATAAAATCATCTGCCACAAGATTCGCGCCAAATGCGCTCAAAATCACCGCCACAAAGGCGAATTTTCGTAGTTTTTTCATTGTTGTCGCTCCATTTTTAAAGATTTAAAGTTGAAATTCTATGAAGCGGTTGTGAATTATTTGTGAAATTTAAGCTAAAATTTCGCATCTTAATACAAGGAATTTTTATGTTTAATCCACAAATAATCGTGCTTGATTTTGGCTCACAATACACGCAGTTAATCGCTAGGCGTTTGCGCGAAATGGGAATCTACACCGAGATAATGCCCTATTTTGAGAGTGCCGAATCGATTCAAGTCAAAAATCCACGCGGGATAATTTTAAGCGGTGGTCCTGCGAGCGTGTATGAAAAGGACGCATATAAGCCTGATTCGCGTATTTTTGAGTTAGGAATCCCTGTGCTAGGGATTTGCTATGGAATGCAATTTATCGCGCATTTTTTCGGTGGGCAAGTGGCAAAGTCAAGCGCACAAGAATTTGGCAAGGCAAAATTAAAGATTTTAGATTTGGGCGAATCTATCGAAACTAATGGCGATTCAAGTAAAGATTCGGGCGAATCTATCGAATCTAACGGCGATTCACGCAAATCTAATGCCGATTCGCTCGGAATTTTTAGTGGTGTGAAGCAAGATTCGATTGTGTGGATGAGCCATAGCGATAAAGTGATTGCCTTGCCTAGCGGATTTAGCGTGATTGCCAAAAGTGAAAATAGCGAGATTTGCGCGATTGCAGATTTTGCGCGGAAAATCTATGCGATACAATTCCACCCCGAAGTGGTGCATAGTGAGTGCGGAGCGCAGATTTTAGAAAACTTTGCGCTAAAAATCTGCGGGGCAAAAAATGATTGGAATATGCACAATTTTGCCGAGATTGAAATCGCCAAAGTGCGAGAAATCGTGGGACTTGGAAACGCGATAGATTGCCACGCAAAATCTAGTGATTTTGCTCGCAATGACAACTCTATTTGTCATACTAAGCATTGCGAAGTATCTCAAAAGTCCAGCGATAGAGATATTTCGGCTTTTTCAAAGTCTCAATATGACAATGGCGCAAACTCCCGCAAAAGTGCCAAAGAGACAACGGTAAGCAAGGTTTTATGTGCGGTAAGTGGCGGGGTGGATTCTAGCGTTGTCGCCGCGCTTTTGCACCGCGCCATCGGGGAGAATCTAATCCCCGTCTTTGTCGATACAGGTTTGCTCCGCGCAGGTGAGAGAGAGGCAGTGGAGCAAATGTTTAGGGAGAATCTACGCGTCCCGCTTATCACCGCAGACGCAAGCGAGCTGTTTTTAAGTCGCTTAAAGGGCATTACCGAGCCAGAGCAAAAGCGAAAAATTATCGGCGAGAGTTTTATCGAAGTCTTTGAACGAGAGGCAAAAAAGCACAACGCAAATGGCGAGATTAAATTCCTCGCGCAAGGCACGCTCTACCCCGATGTCATCGAATCTGTAAGCGTAAAGGGACCAAGTAAGACAATCAAATCTCATCACAATGTCGGCGGACTGCCAGAGTGGATGCGCTTTGAGCTAATCGAGCCACTGCGCGAACTCTTTAAAGATGAGGTGCGGAGCTTGGGGCGCGAGCTAGGAATGCCAGAATCTATGCTTATGCGCCACCCATTTCCCGGACCCGGACTTGCGATTCGCATTATGGGCGAGGTTACGCGCGAGAGCTTGGCGATTTTGCGCGGGGCAGATAGTATTTTCATTGATGAGCTACACAAAAACGGGCTATATGGTAGCGTGTGGCAGGCGTTTTGCGTGCTACTCAATGTCCGCAGTGTAGGCGTGATGGGCGATAATCGCACCTATGATAACACCATCGCACTTCGCGCCGTAGAGGCGATTGACGGAATGACGGCGAGATTTTCACATTTGCCCTTTGAGTTTTTAGAAAAAGTGAGTAATAGAATCATAAACGAAGTAGAGGGGATAAATCGCGTAGTCTATGACATAAGCTCCAAGCCCCCAGCCACGATAGAATGGGAGTGAGATTATGAATAGCATTGCAAATATTAAGAAAAACAGCGATGATTTTGAAAAATTTAAAGCTGGGATTGAAAAGTTTTTTAGTAGAGTTGATGAAAATACCCAAAATCACAAAGATATAGATGATTATTTTAATTTTTTGCATAAATATAATTATAAGGCTAGTTGTGGTTTTGGCAAAGGTAATTTATCTAATAAACCATATATTGTATTTATAAGGCGAGATTCTAACTATGATACTGCTTCAAAAGGCGTCTATTGCAGAATAAATATTGAAAGAGGAACTGATAGCGTTGAGATTATCATAAATGAATCTAAAACAAACAAAATAAAATATAAAGCACAACAAGATTGCGAACAATACAACAGAAATAAGCAGTGCAATTTTAAAAGAGATAATTTAGATTCCATAGTCGAGCAGGTATTAAAAGATATGGAATGGTTTGCAAATCTTTCGGTAGATTCAATCAAAGATACTGCTAACGATAATCTAAAAACTAATGATGATTCAATCCAAAACAAAGGAAACGCAATGAAAGATAAAAACTATACTCCACCACTTAATCAAATCCTTTATGGACCGCCGGGCACAGGCAAGACTTACAATACTATAAATAGGGCTTTGGAAATTTTAGGCGTTGAAATTCAAGGTAAGAGCCGAGCAGAATTAAAAGCTGAATTTGATAAATTTCGCACAAATGGACAAATCGCGTTTGTAACCTTTCATCAAAGTTTTTCCTACGAGGAATTTGTCGAGGGGATAAAGCCAAAATTAGTAGTTTCTAGCGAGGGTGCGGAATCGAGCGAGATGAGCTATGAAATCAAAAGCGGAATCTTTAAGCAGATTTGCGATAGGGCTTTACATAAAGAATATAAACCAAAAAATGAAACTTTGGGTTTGCAGGTAAGCGATAAAACAAAAGTTTGGAAAATATCAATAGTTGCAAAAAATGAAGATAAAAAGTTGAGAGAAACTATTCTAAAACATTGTTTTGACAACAATGAAATTAGGATTGGGTGGAGCGACAACAAAACACCAGAACAAATAAGTATGCTTGGTAGAAACAATCAAAGCAGTATCTATCAATTTGAAAATGAAGCAGATATAGGAGATATGGTTTGCGTCTTTGATAGTGCCAAAGGCGATGTGAGCGGTATTGGCATAATTGAAAGTGAATTTTTTTGGGACAAAGAACCCAAAAATAAAGAAATGGAATTGTATCCAAGAGCAAGAAAAGTAAAATGGCTTTCCAAAGAACAAATCAATATTTTTGATTTGAATGGTGGGGTTAAACTTACATTAAAAACATTCTATTTGCTTGATAGAGTTAATGCAATTGCGTTGCTTAATAAAATCAATAAATTAGGAGAATATGAATTAGTTGAGGATAATACAAAAAAGCCATTTATATTGATTATTGACGAAATCAATCGTGGGAATATTAGCAAAATTTTAGGCGAACTCATCACGCTTATCGAGCCTAGTAAGCGAATCGGCGCGAGTGAGGAACTGCGCATAACCCTGCCATATAGCAATGATAGCTTTGGAGTGCCTAGCAATCTCTACATAATCGGCACGATGAATACCGCTGATAGAAGTATCGCATTGCTTGATACCGCGCTTCGTAGGCGGTTTGAGTTTGTAGAAATGATGCCCGATTATGAGGAATTGCAAAAAATATGGCTGGTAAATGAAATAGGTAAAAAAGATAGCAGTATAGAATCTTGGGAGGGAATAAAAGGTGATGACGGACTTTATCGTTCGCAAATTCTTTTCAAAATTCTTACAGCTATAAACAATCGCATAGAATTTTTGCTTGACAGAGAGCATACCATAGGACACGCATTTTTCTTTGAAAAGGCTAAATTTTACAAAAATAATGAATTAGAATGGTATGAACTTACGCTTGAATCGCTCAAAGAAATCTTTGCAAAGAAAATTATCCCGCTGTTGCAGGAATATTTTTATGATGATTATGCCAAAATTAGCGCGGTGCTAAATCATAATGGAATAATTAAGGCTTTTTCGCAGAGCGATTTGGGCGTGAAGTTGAGCGATGATTTTGTCGATAGCGAAAAGCGCGTGTATCGCATTAGCGATGCGCATTTGTGGGATATAGAGACTTTCACTAAAATCTATCAATCAAACGATTCGCGCGAATCTAGCGACAATGAGTAATAATAACACCCTTTGTATCGCCGAGTGGCAAGCATTTGGCGTGGAGGATATATGCAAGTCATTGCGAGGCTTTGAAAAAGCCGAAGCAATCCACGAATCAAAAATAGATTGCCACGAATCTGCTGACGCAGATTCTCGCAATGACAACAAACTGCACGACAAAGCCAGAAAAATTTTCAATGAGCTAAAAGATTTTGCAAATCAAAAAGGAAACTTTGATGATAGGAAAGGCAATCATATATTTCTAACGCCCTACCGCAACAATCAACTACAAGCACGCAATTATGTCGGGCTTATCCAAACAAAAAGCGGGTTTTGTTTAGAGATTTTGCCAAAGACTTTTCGCACAGCAAATGAAAATGAGGGCTTTGAAAACCACCAAAATAAAATAAACGAGGCAAAGGACATTTTGCTAAAAATGTTGCAAACTTTGCGCGATTCGCCATTCAAGCAAAGCCACATTTCAAACCTCAAAACGCACAAATTCCCCTTGCTAGAAATCTTTGCCAATATGTTTTTAGACGAGTTAGAGTGCCTTATCAAAAGGGGCATAAAGAGCGACTATGTCGAGTGCGAGGAAAATCGCGCGTTTTTAAAAGGCAAACTGCTTTTTACGCAGAATCTCAGGCAAAATCTTGCACACAAAGAACGATTTTACACCGCTAGTGATGAGTTTATCACCGATATTGCGCCAAATCGCCTTATCGTTAGCACCCTTTTGCTGCTAAGCAAATGTAATTTTAGTGCTAAAACAAGCACGCGGATTTTGCAAAGTCGCTTTGTGTTTGATGAAATCGCCCCAAGTCAAAACTATGACAAAGACTTCGCAAAATGTGCGAATCTAAGGCATTTTAAGAGCTATGAGATTTTGCTTTTGTGGTGCAATGTGTTTCTTAAACGCCATAATTTTATGCCCTATCAAGGCGATAAAAAGGCGTTCGCATTGCTATTTGATATGAATAAACTCTTTGAGAGTTTTGTGGCGTTTTATTTGAAAAAGGCACTCACAAATCACATTGTCAAAACCCAAGATAAAAGCAAATATCTTATTAAAGGCGATAAATTTAATATAAAACCTGATTTAGTCATTTATCATAAAAATGCTAAATTAGAAAATCCACCAAAAATTATCGCCGATACGAAGTGGAAAATTTTGGATTTTGGCAAAGATGATTGCGGAATTTCGCAGGGCGATTTGTATCAGCTCTTTGCGTATTTGGCGAAGTATGAGTGCGAAAATGGACTTTTGATTTTCCCAAAGATTGATGGAGAGAGCGCACCGCAAACTTTTATTTATAAAGCAAAGTCAAATTTAGGCGAAGTGAAATGCCACAAGCTTCAAATCCACTTTTTTGACTGCCAAAATCCAAGCGAGATTCTGCGAATTTTGAGTTAGATTCTGCGTTTCGCAGAATCTAATATAGTTTATGCTTTTTTTGCGCTAGATTCTGCGATTTTTTGTGTGATTTTTGCGCTAGATTCTGCGTTTTTAAACGCTTCGCAGAATCTGTTTTTTGGATTGCTTCGTTGTGTTCGCTTCGCTCACACTGCCTCGCAATGACGAAATGCGCCGCAGAATCTAATCCATTTTTATCCCAAGCATTTTGTGCTACAAAAATATTTATTGCCCTTTTTGATTGCCTCATCTTTTGCGGTGTAAGTGCCACAAACCGCGCATTCTACCATTTCAAAGGATACTTCATCGTTTTTTTGCGAATCATTTCGCAGTGATTTTTTGCGAAAAAACAAAAAATATACCGCCACAATAATGCCTAAAAATATCAGTAATTTTCCCATTTTATTACCTCGCTTTTTGATTTGTAAAAGATTTTTGCGCTAGATGCTGCGATATTTGTATTTTCCGCGCTTTTTGCGATAGATTCTGCATTTTTTGTGTAAAGCAAAAAATGCCCATTTTCATCTAAAAATCGCGCAGATAGCGCAATAATTGTGCTACGCTTAGCAAATGCGCGTGAAGTGATTAAGTCAATCTTTGGTAATGTGCTAATTTCTTCAATGCGACTTTTCAAAATTCTTATATTTTTTAGGTTTAAATTTATAGCGATAATATTTAAAAAACTCGCTCTTTTGATTTGTGGCTCAACCAAAATAAACTCGCACTGCGGGAGCGAAATCGCTAGTGGAATCGCTGGGAATCCGCACCCACTGCCAATATCAAGCGCGATTTGAAAATCGCCGATAAATTCTAATGGCGCAATCGAATCGGCGATATTTTGCATAATATCCGCCTTTGTTTTGTAGCCTGTGATATTGTGCGTTTTGCTCCACACAAGCAATTCATCGCAAAAAATTTCAAATTTGTCCGCATAGTTTTTTAGCAAATTACTTGTATTTTTCATAATAAACCTACAATATCAGCATACAATCGCCATAAGAGTAAAATTTGTATTTTAAATTTTGTGCGATTTGGTAAATTTCAAGCGTCTTATCAAGCCCGATAAATCCCGCTACAAGCATAATTAGCGTGGATTTTGGCAAGTGAAAATTTGTCAAAATATGCGAAGTTTTGCGCGGTGGATTTAGCGGATTTATAAAAATATCGCATTCGCCATAAAAATCACCATTTTTATTAGAAATTTGATTTTGCGCTAAATGCTCCACGCACCTTGTGGCAGTCGTGCCTACGCACAAAATTTCACGCGCATTTGCAATCATTTCTGCGCTCTCACGCGCCACAAAAAACGATTCGCGGTGCATTTTGTGCGCCGTAATGTCGGCAGATTCGACAGCAAAAAATGTCCCAGCCCCGATATGTAGGCTCACAAAGCAATGCGGACGCGCTTTAATCTCGCGCATATCATCATCACTAAAATGCAAACTTGCCGTAGGCGCAGCGATTGAGCCAATATTTTTGGCAAAAATGCTTTGATAGTCATTTGAATCAGCTTCATTGTCGCTTCGTTTGATATAGGGCGGGAGCGGAATATGCCCGTGTGCTTCTAAAAATGCCAAAATTGCGCATTCATCTAAAATCTCATCATTGCGACAAAATTCTACTTCGCGTAGTCCATTTTCACACAATTTGCGCACTTTTGCGCTCACGCCATCGCTAAAATTTATGCAATCGCCCACGCGCACTTTGCCTTTAATCTGCACCAAAAATCTATGCCGTGAATCTGCGTTAGATTCGCCATTAGATTCGCCCAAATATTTATGATATAAAAGCTCGATTTTTGCCCCGCTTGACTTTACTCCGTAGATTCGCGCATTTATTACTTTTGTGTCATTTAGCACCATTAGGCAATTTTGCGGGATAAAGTCCCAAATTCGCGCAAAAGTCGTGTGCGTGATAGAATCCCGCGCCCTATCATACACCAAAAGTTTTGCCACACTCTTTGGCATCGTGGGCTTACTAGCAATGAGGCTTAAATCTAGCTCGTAGTCGTAGCTTGTCAGTCGTTTTAGCCGTGCCAAATCATTAAGATTTGTCGAATCTTTTAGTGCAAATTCACTCATTGTCTTTTGGCTCGGGATTTACGAAGCGCACGATGATTATGGATAGTCCATAAAGCAAGATTAACGGGATTGCCATCAAAAACTGCGTGATGACATCAGGTGGCGTGAGAAATGCCGCTAGGATAAAGATTAACACGATTGCCACGCGAAAAAAGCCAATTAGCGTTTTGTCGCTGATAAGCCCTAATTTGGCTAGAAAATAGCACACCACAGGCAATTCAAAGGCGATTCCAAAGCCTATCATAACTTTTGCAAAAAATCCCGTGTAATATCCAATGCTAGGCGTTGCGACAAAGTCTTTTGCGTTGCCAAAATTGATAAGATAATCTAACCCGATAGGAAACACCACATAGTAGGCAAATAACGCACCGCCTAAAAACATAAGCGTCCCAAAAAGCACGAAGGGCAAAATGAGCTTTTTTTCGTTTGAATAAAGTCCCGGCGCGATAAAAAGCCAAATCTGCCAAAAAATCACAGGCAAAGCGACAATGATTGCGGCAAAAAATGAGACTTTGATAGCCGTCAAAAATGCCTCGCCTACTTGCAAAAATACGGGTTTTGAGCCTTGTGGCAGGACTTTTATGAGTGGCTCTAACATCCACCCTAAAATCGCTTCATTAAAGCTAAAACAAATCGCAAATGCTATGATGAGCGCGAGTGCGGAGGTTACGAGCCGTTTGCGTAAATCGATTAAGTGGGGTTTTAAGTCTTCAAGCATTATTTTATCCGTTTTTCAATTTGTGTCTTTGGTATGCAAAATTCGCCATTGCGAGATTTGGCGTAGCAAATCTTATGGATTGCTTCGTTGCACTCGCTTTGCTTCGTGCGCCTCGCAATGACGAATCTATTTTAGATTCTGCGTTTTTTGTGCGATTCGCATTAGATTCTGCGAATGCAGAATCTAAAAAAAATCCGTGCGAAGCACCCTTAATCTCGCCCGCTTCGTGGTGCAAAAAATCGGATTCAAGGTTGCAGTAGTGCAACCGCCGATTTTTTGCTAGAAGCGGATTAAGCGAGGCACTCCCCCTAAAAGCGAAAAGCGGCAGCTTTTGGCGCGTAGGGGGAGCGGGGTGGGGGGTGCAGCCCTTTTGCGAAAAAATAAGGGATTTTAAAGTGAAATTAGGCGACAAAATCGCAGAATCGCAGAATCTAAAATGAGATACTTCGCTTCGCGAAGTCAGACAAATATTTTTAGATTCGCCAAAATTCGCAGAATCTAAAAAAGATTTGGGCGATTCGCACGGATTTGATTTTTTTGTAGATTGCCACGAAAATTCGCTACGCTCATTTTCTCGCAATGACGAATCTTTTTTAGATTCTGCGTTTTTTGTGCGATTCGCAGAATCTAATAATATTTTTTTAGATTGCCACGATTTGCTTCGCAAATCTCGCAATGACGAAATGGGGGCAGATTCTGCGTTATTTTCGCTGTTTTTTTTATTAGATTCTGCTTTCGCAGAATCTACCCACCCCCTAACCCCCTCCGCAAGGGAGGGGGGACAAAATGCAGATTCTGCGTTTTTATGCAAGATTCTGCGATTTATACTCATTTTATTTATTTTCATTTTTACTCTTTTTTGTAGTTTTTGCTTTTGGTGTGCGTTTTTTAGGCGCAGAATCTGCGCTAGATTCTGCGATTTTTGGTTTTAAAGCGCGCTTTTTCGCAGAATCTGCGCTTTTTTTGGTATTTTTTGCTTCGCTCAAAGTGGCAACTTTTTTAGATTCTGCGTTTTTGGGTATTAAATTTCGTTTTTTAGATTCTGCGTTTTTGGGTGTTAAAACGCGCTTTTTCGCAGAATCTTTTGTTGATTTTGCGCTAGATTCTGCGATTTTATTTTGCATTTCTTTACCCATATTTTCGACTTCATCAAAGGTGCTTTTTACGCGCTCAAAGTCCGCATCCTGCAAAATTTCATCCTTTAATTTCAGCGCAGAATCTTCAAATTTTTTCTTGTATTCTAACGCGTCTTGCTTCATTTCAGTGATATGAATCTCCCTATCTAGCGACTCTTTTGCGTCATTTATCGTCTTTTTTACGGCGCGAAGGAACTTTGCGAACTTTACAAACGCATCTGGCAGTTTGTCAGGACCCAAGAAAATCACCGCAATGATGGCAATCACAAGGATTTCGCCAAACGAAAAATCAAACATTTTCCACCCCTAAAATTAAAATCGTTATTGTATAATATTTTGCGTTATAATTCTAAAATTTTTTTAAAGGGCATTTGATGATTGATATAAAGTCGCTATTGAATGATTTTTCCCGCACAGCGGAGCGTTTGGGGGCAAAGGGCGTGGATTGCGCGAAGCTTGATTTTCTAAAACAATGCGTTGAAAAGTATAAAAGCACTTTGCAGAATTTAGAATCGCTTAGAGCAGCGCAAAATGCGAAGTCAAAGGACTTTTTTGAGAGAAAAAAAGCTGGGGCGAATTCTGCGGATTTACAAAATGAGTTAGCCAATCTAAAAGCAGAGATTTCACGCGCGGAGTGCGAATTTCGCATTATCGAATCACAAACAAATGAGCTTTTATTAGAAATCCCAAATATCCCTGATGAGCGGACACCTTTTGGCAAGAGTGAGAGTGAAAATGTGGAGATTAAAAAAATCGGCACTCCAAAGGACTTTGACTTCGCACCAAAGGCGCACTATGAGTTAGGCGAATCGAATAAATGGATTGATTTTGAAGTGGGCGTGAAACTTGCCAAATCGCGCTTTTCACTGCTTCGCGGGGGCGCGGCAAAGCTAAATCGTGCGCTTATAAATTTTATGTTGGAGCATAATTCCGCATTTGGCTTTGAAGAAATCGCCACGCCCGTGATTGTGAATAGGGATTCGCTTCTTACCACAGGGCAACTGCCAAAATTTGAAAATGATATGTTTAAAATCGCAAGTTTTATTGATACAAGCACTGAGAGCCCTGAATCTAGCAAAACTAACGATTCGCGCGGAAGTATTGTGAGCGAGAAATCGGGGTTGTGCGGTTGTGAGCGAGAAAATAGAACTGATGGTTCATTGACGAAGCGAACAACAAATCTCCCCGATTTATCGCCACAAGACAATCGCGCATTACAAAAAGGACACGATTTATATTTGATTTCTACCGCCGAAATCACGCTAACAAATATGTATAGAGACTGCATTATTTCGCTTGAAACTCTGCCACTTAAACTTTGCGCCTATACGCCTTGCTTTCGCAAAGAGGCAGGGAGTGCGGGGCGCGATACGCGGGGGATTATTAGGCAACATCAATTCGACAAGGTCGAGTTAGTAGCGATTACCACGCAAGAGCGAAGCGATAAAATGCAGGATTTTATGGTGGAGGTGGCAAGTGGCATTTTGCAAAAATTGGAGCTTCCGCATAGAATGATTCAGCTGTGTAGCGGAGATTTGGGGTTTAGCGCGAGTAACACAATCGATATTGAAGTGTGGTTGCCTTACCAAAACTGCTACCGCGAGATTAGTTCAATAAGCAATACGCGCGATTTTCAAAGCAGACGCGGGAGGATTCGCTACAAAGATGGCAAAAAAAATATTTTAGCACACACGCTAAATGGCTCATCTTTGGCTGTGGGGCGGACTTTGGTGGCGATTATGGAGAATTATCAGCAAAAAGATGGCGAAATCGCTATCCCCACCGCGCTAAAAAAATATTTATAGGATTTTCACACAATGCCAAAGCAACAAAACACGCAAAATTCGCAAGATTCAGCGCAAAATCCACAAAACTCACGCGATTCGCAGAATCTAACAAATCCGCAAGATTTAGCAAATAAAGATTCAGCGAATAAATCCGCAAAAGATTCTGCGTTTGCGCAAAAATTAGAGTTGATAAAGGGGCGATTTATCTTTGTAGGTGGCGAAGTGCGCGGGATTTTGGGTAATGCAGTGCAAAAGCTCTCCGCTGCAATCGCAAAGATAAAGTCGCTAAATAAAAATATTTTGTATGCCGCAAGTGCGACTCTTGCGCTGTTTGTGGTATTTGTCATTGTGCTTATTGCGTTTTTAAATAAAGAAGAGCCGCTCCCCACCATCTATGCGCCAAAGTCCGCGCCTACGCAGGGGACGCTGAAATCTACCGCTTTGCAAAAAAGTGGCGAAGTGCAGAGTTTGTTGCAAAAGGCGGCATTGCTTTATGAAAGCGGGCAGGTGGCTGAGGCGTTAGATATTTACAAAAATATTTCGACTTTTTCGCAGAGCTTTGCGAACTTTAATTTAGGCGTGGCGAAGCTAAAAGAGCGAAATTTAAATGACGCGCTAAATGCCTTTGATGGGGCGATTCAAAGTGGAGAAAATATCGCAGCTGCCGCGATAAATGCCGCAAATATCGCTTATCAAAAAAGCGATTTGAAAAAATATCATTATTATGTGAATCTCGCGCAAGGGACGCTCGTTGAGTGGGCAAATAAACCGCTTTATAGTTATCTTTATAGTTTGGTAAATTTCTATGATGAAAATTATTTTGCCACGCTTTCATCGCTAAATAATCCCACTTCGCAATTTTATAACGCAGAATCTGCCCTTCTTATCGCAAAAATCTACCTAAATTTTGGCGATGAATATAACGCGTTAAAAAAATTACTAGAAGTCCCAAATATCGATAATCGCTTTAATATCGGGCTTTTATACGCTAGAATGGGCGAGTTTGACTTGGCAAGCGAGCAAATTAGTAGTTATTTGAAAGATTACAACACGCAGAAGGCAAATATGGCACTCGCACTGATTGAGTTAAAGCGGGGTAATTACACGCAGAGCGCGGAGATTTACAATGCGCTTTTAGAGAAAAATAGCACAAAAGATTTGGCGAAAATCTATCCCATAAAAGTTAAAATCAGCGAGACGCTTTTAGATGTGAGCGTGGCGCAAAGGACTTTTTGGGAGCGCAATGCAAGCTCGCAAATGGCGATGCTTTGGCATTATAAGATTTTGTTTTATTTCGCGCCGTTTCGGGTGTTTGATGCAGATTCTGCGATTGCGATGATAAATGAGGGCGGAGTAGAGCTGAAAATGGATAATTTGGTAAGTGCAAGTGCGAAATTTGCGCAAGGTGCGATGAAAGCAAATATCGATAAGCAAATCACGCAGGGATTAAGGGCGATTTTGCAAAATAATCTTTTTGATGGCAAAAAAATACTTCTAGATTCAGCGCAAAAGTATCCAAACCACCCCATTTTGCAATATAATTTGGGGCTAATTTATGCGCAGTTAAATGACTTTGAAGGCGCAAGACGGCACTTTTTAAAGGCGTATCATTTGGATAACAATGATATTTTAAGCGGGATTTTCGCGCTAATGTGCGCTCAACTCACGCAAACTAACAGCACGCGAATCGCAAATGACATCAGCGCAAACTTTGAAGAAATGCACTTTGAAACGCCTGCAAATGAGGCATTCTACCGCTCACTTTTTGGATATACAAATGGCAATATTGTGGATAATTTCGCAGAATCTAGCGTAGATTCGCCACTAGCAGTCGCGCTAAAAGCATTATACGCGCTTGGGACGCGAGATAGCGAGACGATAAAAAACGCGTTTGCCACCTTGCAAAAGCGCACAAATGATGACATCGTAGCGCAGATTTTATCGCACCTTGTGGCACATTATGGCAAAAATATCAAAAAGCATTCGATTGATTTATTTGACTTTGTGAAAAATATTACGCATTTAGAGCAAGTGCTTGGCGGGGCGAATTTCGCGCGGGAGATTTATGTGTATAGCGCGTTTTTAGCGGGGGCGAGTAGTTATGTCGATAAGATTTTAAATGATAGATTGCTAAATGAAAGTGGCGGATTTAGCGGGATTTTACAGGCACTAGCGTTAAATGCGATTTATTTGCAGGACTTTGAGCGGGCGTTTGCCTACTACAACGAGCTAATTGACGCGTATAAAGTGCAAAATAGCGAGATTTATTTTTATGCGGCGGTTTCTGCGATTGGCGCGGGAAATTATGATAATGCGGTGGCGTTGATTCAACTCGCGCGAATGGATAATGGGGCGAATTTTGAAGCGAGATATGCGCTAGGATTGCTCCATCAAGCGATGGGAAATTTGAATTTGGCTTCAATGCAGTTTGGCGCGATAAATGCGAGTGGATTTAAGTCGGACTTTTTTGACTTTGAGATTGATAGCAGTGAAATTTTGGGCGTAGATTCTGCGACTCGTGCAAAAACCGCAGAATCTAATGTGAAAAAGGCGAGTAGATGAGTGAAATATTGCTATTAGATTCTGCGATAATCGCAGAATCTACCCACCCCCTAACCCCCTCCGCAAGGGAGGGGGGATTTTTGGATTTAGACTCCGCAAGTGAGTGGGGAATAGAAAAAGCCCCTCCCCTTGCGGGAGGGGTTTGGGGTGGGGTATTCTCCACAAGAGTGGGGGGACAAATATTAGATTCTGCGAATCGCAGAATCTCGCATAAAATCGCAGAATTTACCCCCACTTCGTCATTGCGAGGCAGTGGCGAAGCCACAACGAAGCAATTCGCAGAATTTGTGAGCGAAGCGAAACAACCATCCACAATAAAAATAAATCCGTGCGAAGCACCCTTAAACTCGCCCGCTTCGTGGTGCAAAAAATCGGATTCAAGGTTGCAGAAGTGCAACCGCCGATTTTTTGCTAGAAGCAGAGATTGCGAGGCTCTCCCCCTAAAAGCGAAAAAGCGGAGCTTTTTGGCGCGTAGGGGGAGCGGGGAGGGGGGTGCAGCCCTTTTTGCGAAAGAAACAAACGAATCTAATTCAAAAAATAGCGTAGATTCTGCGAAAAACACAAAAAACGCAGAATCTAACACAGAATCGCAGAATCTAAATAAAGATTCTTCGCTCGTTTCACACGCTCAGAATGACAATTTTTTTGTGGATTGCCACGATTTGCCTTTGGCAAATCTCGCAATGACGAAAACAATACAAAAAACCGCAGAATCTAAAATAAAAAACACCCACCCCCTAACCCCCTCCGCAAGGGAGGGGGGATTTTTGGAGTTATTCTCCGCAAGAGTGGGGGGACAAATATTAGATTCTGCGAATCGCAGAATCTCGCATAAATTCGCAGAATCTAATTCGCAAAACAAACAATCGAAGGAATTGCGGTGTTGCTTTGGATTATTTTTGCGTGAAACAAGCGAAATAGGACTTGGGCGTCCATTGAGCGCAGTTTTATGCAAAAATAATTCAAATGAATACCCAAGACCAAATTGCGGGGCAAAACAATGACTGACATTTTAAACTCCCTAAACCCCGAGCAATGCGAAGCTGTCCGTCAAATCGATGGCGCGTTGCTAATTTTGGCAGGGGCAGGGAGCGGAAAAACAAAAACGCTCACCACGCGCCTAGCGTATTTGATTGATGAAGTAGGAATCCCATCAAGCGCGACTTTGACGCTCACTTTCACAAACAAAGCGGCTCTCGAGATGCGCACTCGTGCGCTAAATCTCATAAAGCGCGTTGATTGTGCGCCCCCTTTGCTTTGCACTTTTCATAAATTTGGGCTTTTGTTTTTAAAGCTACACATTCACTTGCTAGGGCGCAAGGCGAATTTTATTTTGTTAGATAATGACGATAGGAAGCGAATCTTGCGGGGTTTTAAGTCAAATGTCTCTTTAAGTCTTTTGGGTGCGGAAATTTCGCGCTATAAAAATCTGCTTTTAAGCCCCGCCGAAGTAATGAAGGGCGCAAAAGATAGCACTTTTAAAGAAATCGCAAAGATTTATGGCGCATACAACGCGCTTTTGTTAGAAAATAATATGGTTGATTTTGATGATTTGTTGCTTTTAACTTTTGAGATTTTAGATAAAAACCCCACGCTTTGCGATGAAATCAGCCAAAAATATCAATACATTATGGTTGATGAATACCAAGATACGAATGAATTGCAGTATAAATTGCTAAAAAAACTCTGCGCTACGCACAATAATATCTGCGTGGTGGGCGATGATGACCAAAGCATTTATGGATGGCGGGGGGCAAAAATTCAAAATATTTTGGATTTTAGCGAGAATTTTAAGGGCGCAAAGATTATTAGATTGGAGAAAAATTATCGCTCTACACGGGAGATTTTGGAGGTTGCAAATCGCCTAATCGCCTTTAATACGAAACGATTAGGCAAAGAGTTGCAAAGCACAAAGGGCAGTGGCAAAGAAGTCGCGTTACTTGAAAGTATCGATGAGCGAATCGAATCTACGCAAATCGCCGAGCATATAAAAAAGTTACTAAATTCAGGTGTGAATCCAAATGAAATCGCCATTTTATTTCGCCTAAATGCTTTAAGCCGTAGCATTGAAGATGGGCTAAATAAGGCAAATATCCCTTATAAACTCATCGGCACTACGCGCTTTTATGAACGCGCTGAGATTAAGGATATTTTGAGTTATTTTCGCCTTGTGGTGAATCCAAACGATGATTTTTCGCTTTTGCGAATCATAAATCGCCCCAAAAGAGGCATCGGCAAAATTTCGCAAGATAAATTAGAGGCTTTTGCCAAAAGTAAGGGCATTTCGATTTTTGAGGCGGTGATAAATCTAAAAAGTGAAATCCCATTACCACAAAAGCATATCGATGCGATTTGTGGGATTTTTTCGCTTTTGGATTTGTTGCGTGAGAAATTAGCTGATTCGACAATGGGCTTTTTGGATTTGTTTAAGGATAGAATCAATATTTTGGATTCATTTGACAAAAGCCAAGATGAGATTGATAGAGAGGCAAATATTGACGAGCTGTATGGGAGTTTCCGTGATTTTGTGGTGCAAAATCCAGAGGCAACGCTAGAGGATTTCTTAAACGACATTTCGCTTAGTAGCGATAGCGATGAGGTTTCGCAAAATTGCATTTTTTGTATGAGTGTGCATTCTAGCAAGGGGTTAGAATTTGAGCATTTGTTTGTGATAGGTTTGGAGGAAGGATTTTTTCCTATTATTAGTGAAAGCACAGACATTGAAGAAGAGCGAAGACTTGGCTATGTGGCGATTACAAGGGCAAAGAGTGAGCTAGTGATTTCATCTGTCAAATCGCGCTTTTACAAAGGCAAAAGGACGCAATTAGAAAAATCCCGCTTTTTGCGCGAATGTGGACTAGTGCAAGGTAGCGTGAAGTTTGATAAACAAAGCGTGGGCTTTAAGAAAAATGATTTGGTAGTGCATAAAATCTTTGGCACAGGGCGCGTAGAGGCGGTGAGCGAGAGCGGTGTGAATGCGAAGTTAAAAATAAATTTTGGCGGAATCGTGCGTGAAATTTTGTCAAATTTTGTGGTAAAGGTATAAATTATGAAGTTTATTTTGTGTGTGATTTTTATGGTGAGTGTGGCATTTGGTGCGGAGGATTCAAATGCAAATCCTAATGCGAATCCGCAAGATTTGGGTGCGAATCAAAATGCAAATCAAAGCGCAGATTCAAGCGAATCTAATGCAAATGATGCGCAAAATCCAGCCCTTATCAATGCCATAAAAAGCGCGGTTGAGAAACGATTTTTGGATTATTACAAAAAATACAATATCACCATCAACAACCTTGAAATCGCCCCCGTAATTGAGCGCAATTTGGCGAAATATCGCTTGGAAAAAATCATTTTTGATGATAGGGATTTGCGAAAGGATAGCGGGAATTTTGAAGTGCATATCCGCCACAATGAGCGCAAAAAGCGCGTGTTTTTCAACTTTCAAATTAACGCGATTATTGATAGTTTGAGCGCGGTTGGGAGTATCAAAAGTGGCGAAGTCATCGACAAAAACAACACTATGATTGCGCAAATCCCGCTTACTAAAAATTTGGCGTTGCCCGTGAGCGCGGAGATTTTGGGAGAATATGAAGCAAAGAGCTTTATTGCAGGGGGCGCAAGCATTGTGGCTAGTAAAATCACGCCCAAAATCATCGTGCGCAAGGGCGATATTTTAAGCGTGGCGTATAAAAATAGCGACATTAACATAACTTTTAGTGTCAAAGCAATGCAAGATGGCGCAAAAGGGCAAACTATCCGTGCAGAGAATACACAAAGCAACAGAGAACTAAATGTCATCATTTTAGATTCAAAAAGCGCGAAAATTGGAGAGTAGATTTGGTGGAATTGGCGAATTTGGCGCAAGCAAGATTGTTAGATTCTGCGAATTTGGCGCAAGATTCTGCGATTTACACAAAAATCGCAGAATCTATAAAAGAAATTCATCGCATTTGCCTTTTTAAAAATTTCGTGCGATTGTAGTGAAAAAATATTGAGATTCTGCGAATTTTGTGGGCGAGATTCTGCGAATCGCAGAAAATTTGCACAATCTATCTTTTATCCTTGTCGATAACTTTGTGATTACACATTCAAATGCTCCCACAATATTTTTGTGCCAAGCGCGATTAGCACGACACCGCCTAACAAAGCCGCTTTGTTACCCAAATATAGCCCGAAACGATTGCCGATTTTTAGCGCGATGATTGAAAAAATCGCCGTGATGACGCCGATAGCTGTGGCACAAAGGACAATGTTGCTACGCTCAATCGCTAGACTAACGCCCACCGCGAGTGCGTCAATGCTAGTGGCGATGGCAAGTGGGAGCATTGCGCGAACGCCAAACTCCGCGCTATTTGAATCGCAAGTCTGCGCTTCAAAGGATTCGCGTATCATTTTTGCGCCGATGAGTGAGAGTAGCCCAAATGCGATGAAATGGTCGATTGCCCCGATGAATCCGCCTATCGCCACGCCTAAAAAGTAGCCCAAAAGTGGCATTAACGCCTGAAATCCGCCAAAGTAAAGCCCTACGATTGCGCACTGCTTTGGCGTAACGCGCCGAACGCTAAAACCCTTGCAAAGGCTAACAGTAAAGGCGTCTGCGGCAAGCGCACACGACAACAAAATGACGCTAAAAATCCCCATTGCTAAATCGCATTTTCTGCCACGAAGTGTGCGCCTAAGCTCTCTTTGCGTTTTAATGCGGAGCTGACGATTTTTCGCGCTGTTAATAAGCGCAACTTTAATAATCGCCCTATATCGCCTAAAAGCATTACTTCAATCCCGCCAAGTGCCGAATCTAACCCGCTTTTTGTGCGCTTTATCCCCGCATTTTGCCACATAATCTCGCGCAACACGGCTTTATACTGCAAATCGCCATCCTTCTCCAAAATCTCACTATTTAGCGGAAAGTTCCGCGCACTCGTGCTTATATGCGAATCCAAAATATTTTTTGCAGCGATTTTACCAAAGACTAGCCCTTCTAAAAGCGAATTTGACGCAAGGCGATTTGCTCCGTGAAGTCCGTTGTTTGCACACTCGCCCACTGCGTAGAGATTTTGCATTCCGCACACTTTTGCGCTCAAATCACACGCGATTCCGCCCATAGAGTAGTGAAATGCGGGAGAAATGGGGATTTTGTCCTTTGGTATGTCTAACCCACACGCACTCAAAGCCCGATAAATATTTGGGAATCTGCGCTTAAATCCGTCCTTATCAAACGCACTCAAATCAATAAACGCGCTTTCATTATTTTTCGCACAATAATCAAAAATCCCCCGTGCCACGATGTCGCGCGGTGCAAGTTCGCCTCGTCTGTCATACTCAAACAAAAATCGCTTACCCTTGCTATCTACGACAATCCCGCCATCCCCGCGCACTGCTTCGCTTATGAGCTGTTTTCTAGCGTGATTTGTGGCGACAAAGACGGTTGGGTGAAATTGCAACATTTCCATATCGCGCAGTGGCAGATTGTGCTCCAAAATAATGCCGTGAATGTCGCTGCTAATGGTATGTGCGTTTGTGTGATATTTGAAAAGTCCGCCCACACCTCCACTTGCGATGACGACATTATCGGCGTATATGTTTAGGACGCCTTTTTTGGTATTCACGCACACGCCATAGACTTTGTCGTCCTCTATTAGCAAGTCGATGACTTGTGCGCCCTTCCAAAGCGTGTGTTTTAGGTTTTTGATAAGGTGTGTATGCAGGATTCGCCCCGTGCCATCGCCATTTGCGTGGATTATGCGCGAAATGCTATGTCCGCCCTCTTTGGCAAACATAATTTTCCCCTCACTATCCCTATCCACCGCAAATCCATCCGCTAAAAGCTCATCCAAAATCTCAATGCTTTGCTCACTTAAAGTCTGCACGGCGTTTAGATTATTGACATTGCTACCTGCATCAAGTGTATCGCGTATGTGAGAAGGCACATCGTCCTTGCCATTTGCGATAGTTATGCCACCTTGCGCGTAAAATGTATTGCACTCCCACGGCTCATCTTTGCATAGCAAAAGCGCGTTTAGGTTTTGCCCCAAGTGTTTGGCGCAGTAAAGTCCAGCGACACCAGCACCGATGATGATAACATCATATTTCATAATTAACCTCCATTTATTTGGCAATTTGTTCTGGGGTAATCATTTGCGTTGTTTTGGCACAAAATTTCGCTCGATGGACGCCCAAGTCCTATTTCGCTCATTTCGCGCCAAAACAACGCAAAGCACTACCGCCATTACTTCGATTGTTTTTTGTGCAAGATTCCCGCTTTTTTGTCATTCTGAGCGTAGCGAAGAATCCAAAACACGCGAATCTATGTCCAAATTTACGCTACTCCAATACGGATTCGCCTTATACCCGCACCCACTAAAAACCGCCACAAAAAATGCTATAATCACAAAATGAAAAATATTCAAAGCGTCATCTCCAATCTTAGGCACACGAGCCTAAAAAAACTAAATTCAAACGCAATTATAAACAAATTGCTTTTAACTTTGCCAAAATCTGTGCGCGATGGTGTCCTTTTTGCCACGCTAAAAGGCGAGACGCTTTTCATCGCTACACGCCACATTAGCCTGTGCGCCGAGATAAATAACTTTCGCGCAAATGATTTGCTAAATGCGATAAATTCTTTGCTAGATTCTGCGAATTTGGCGCAAAATAGCGATTTATCGCAGAATCTGGCACTTTTAAGTAAAATCAAAAAAATCAAAGCATACACGCCAAAAAATATTTTAGATTATACCCAAAATAAAAGCGAAAAATTTGAAGTTATACATTACAAAGAGCGCGCTCGTGGGGATTTTAGCGTGAATGAAAACTCGCCCCTAAAAGACATTTTTACAAATATCAAAAATTCAATAAAGAAAAATTTAGCAGATGAATCTAAAAGAGCAAATTAAATCCCTCCCGCATACAAGCGGAATCTATCAGTATTTTGATGACAAAAATCGCATTCTCTACATTGGCAAGGCAAAGGATTTGCATAAAAGGGTGCGCAGTTATTTTAATCTAAATGGCGAATCTCCCGCACCTGCCGCAAATGTAAGTCATCGAATTGCAACTATGATTCGCCAAATAACAAACTTGCAAATTATCCTAACACAAAGCGAGCAAGACGCCTTAATCTTAGAAAACTCCCTAATTAAGCAGCTTAAACCCAAATACAACATTCTACTTCGCGATGATAAGACTTATCCATACATTTTGATTGACAAAAACGCGCCGTTTGCAAGATTAGAAATCGTGCGAAAAATCACAAATGACAAAAATCATCTCTATTTTGGTCCGTATTCTAGCGGTTCGCGCGAGATTTTGAATGCGATTTATGAGATTTTGCCACTTGTGCAAAAAAAGTCCTGTTTGAGTGGCAAAAAAGCGTGTTTGTTTCATCAAATAGGGCGTTGTAGTGCGCCTTGCGAGGGTAAAATTTCACGCGAAAAATATGGCGAGATTGTCAAAAATGCAATAAATTTGCTTCAAAATCCAAGCAAAATCTTAAAAATTTTAGAGCAAAAAATGCAAAATTTTGCAAAAAATCTGCGCTTTGAGGATGCGAATCTTATAAAGATTCAATGCGAAAAAATCCGCCAAGTAGCCAAAATCAGCAGTATTGATTTGGCAAAACTTTATAATTGCGATATTTTTGTCATTGAAAGTAATGCGACAAAATCCGTGCTTGTGAAAATCTTTATGCGCGATGGGCGCGTGGTTTTTAGCGATAATATTTTCATAAATCACAACGAAAATGAAATAGATTTAGACTTTTTATACACGCAAAGTTTGCTAAATCACTATAAAAATAATGCGCCGCTACGCCTAGATTCAATCCTTTTACCTTGTGATTTAAGTGATGGGGCGATTTTGAGTGAATTTTTTAGGCAAAAATTTGGCAAAAATATAAGAATTTTGAACCCAAAAAGTGGTGAAAAGAAAAAATTGATAGATTTAGCAAAAAATAACGCCAAAAATCTACTTGCAAATAGCGAAAATTCAGCCGAATCGCGCATTTTAGAGGCAATCAAAAGTCTTTTTTCTTTGCAAAATGTGCCAAATCGAATCGAAGTTTTTGACACAAGCCACTTTCAAGGACAAAGCGCGGTGGGCGCAAAAATCACTTATGAAAACGGCGAATTTGTAAAAAGCGCATACAAACGCTACGCATTAAGTGGGAGTGATGAATACGCGCAAATGACAGAGCTACTCACACGCAGGGCGGGGAGTTTTGATGTGGATTTCGCGCCTGATTTGTGGCTGCTTGATGGTGGGAGTGCGCAGATTAAAATCGCGCAAGAGATTATGCAATCTTGTGGCGCAAATGTGGATATTTTAGGCATCGCAAAAGAAAAGATAAATCACAAAGCATATCGCGCAAAAGGCGGTGCGCGGGATATTTTGCGCTCTTTGGATTTAGAATTGCGCCTTGAAAAGAGCGATGAACGGCTTATGTTTTTGCAAAAACTGCGCGATGAGGCGCATAGATTTGCCATTAGTTTTCATCGAAAAAAAGGGCGCAAAGGCTTGACAAAATCCGCTATGAGTGGCAAATACACAGAAGCACAACTTAAAAAACTGCTAAATTACTTTGGCTCATTTCAATCCCTCCAAAACGCCGATGAGAATTTGATAAAATCTGTGCTGAAATCACGCAAAGTGCAGTAAATACACGGCGATTAGCACAAGCGCAATGCCGACAAATCCGATTGGCTTTAATCGCTGATTGAATAAAATCCACCCGCCACCCGCCGTGCCTAAAATGCCAATTGCGCCCCAGAGCGTGTATGCTACGGGTAGCTCCATACCAAAATCTAGTGCGAGTGCGAGTAGTAAAAACACGCTATCTACAAGAATGAGCGCCAAAATCCCCCACCAAATGCGCTTGAATCCATCTGATTTGACAAGTGCGAGATTGGCGAAAATATCTAAAATGCCAGAGATTACCACTAGAAAAAATGCCATTTTAAGTCCTAAATTACGGCAGATTCTGCGTTTTATAATTTTTGCGGATAGATTCAGCGGATTTTGTCAAACGATTCGCAGAATCTAGCGCAGAATTGCTTGTTTGATTCATAAAATCGCCATTTTGATTCGCAGAATCTATGGGCGATTTTGTCGCAGAAACTTCGTGCTTTTCGCCTAAAATAATGCAAATAATGCCAATAAATCCAAGTGCGATGCCAAAGCACTGCGCCGTGCTTAAATGCGGGTCAAAAAAGGCAAAGCTAACGAGCAAAACGCCAATCCCCCCTACGATTTCCCAAGTCGCATACGCCACGCCAACGGCGATTTGGCGCAATGTGAGCGACATTAAGAAATACGAGATATTCATAAGCACCACGAGTGCGACTTTGCCGATTGTGCCTTGTCCTGCGTTATCTAGGACTTTTAGGATGCTTAAAGCGCATATTTCAAGCGCGATGGCAGAGATTAGCATTATCCACGATGAAGCGCGAGAGTTTGAGTATTGCATTTTATTTCCTTATGTTTGCGAAAAGTGGGATTATATCATAAGATTTGCTAAAATGCGCTAGATTCTGCGATTTTGGGGTAGATTCTGCGTTATAAAATCAACTGCATCTATTAAAGTTCTCAATCCAAAATGTAGTTTGCGATATTCCTAAAAAATATTCTTAAAAACTCCCAAAATTTTGCGTAATTTTAGCTAAAATTTTATTGACAAAAAATTTTAAACTAACTATAATTTCGCCTTTGTTTTCAAAATCACTAAATTTGTGCGACCCGTTAGCTCAGCTGGTAGAGCAATTCCCTTTTAAGGAATGGGCCGTTGGTTCGAATCCAACACGGGTCACCATTTTAGCGTAATTCTGGCCCCTTCATCTAGCGGTTAGGATCCCACCCTTTCACGGTGGTTACAGGGGTTCGAGTCCCCTAGGGGTCACCAGAATTCGACTTGCAAGTAATAATCCAAAGGTCGCTTAGCTCAGTTGGTAGAGCGCTACCCTTACAAGGTAGATGTCATAAGTTCGAGTCTTATAGCGACCACCACGCAGCGGTAGTTCAGCTGGTTAGAATGCCGCCCTGTCACGGCGGAGGTCGCGGGTTCGAGCCCCGTCCGCTGCGCCACCTTCGTTTTTGCTTTTTACCATTTTTCTAGCAGACCCCTTCATCTAGCGGTCAAGGATACTGCTCTTTCACGGCAGAAACAGAAGTTCGAATCTTCTAGGGGTCGCCACCACGCTAAAAAATCGCCACCGAAGCAAAGGCAAATTCGCCACCGCAAACAAACTCCGCCACCAAAGCAAATCAAATCCGCCGTTGTTTTAGACTAATTTTCAAAAACACAGCATTTGTTACAAATTTGCACTTATTTATATTGCTAGTTTTGCCCTAAAATGCGCTAGATTCTGCGATTTTACATTTTTTTAATGAAAAAAATTATCATTTATAAGATTGCGTTTAAGATTTTTGCACTAAAATTTGCCTTTTATTTTTTAAAATTTAGGGGGCAGAAATGCACGATTTCAAGCGCGATTTAGGGCAGATGATAGGATTTGGATTGGCGGGTAATTTTGCTTATCATTTGGAGCAAGCAGGCGAGGCTAGCGACTTTGCTTCGCTTGTGGGCGAAGATGCCTCCGCGCCAAAGGGGATTTTCCCGTTTTTTGTGCCACACGCAAAGGATTATTTGGGGCGATTTTGCTTTGATAATAATGCGGTGATTTTACCGCCCGATTCTGCGCTAAATGTGCAAGCGGAGGCGGAAGTCGCGCTTTGCTGTGAGATTGAATATAGTGCGGATAAAAAACTCGTGCTTGGCGTTACACCTACGCATTTTATGGCGTTTAATGATGCCTCCGTGCGAAATGATAAGTCCGCCGCCAAACTCTCGCAAAAAAAGAATTTTTCGCTCGGCTCAAAGGGGTTTAGCGCGCGACAAATCGCAATCCCAAAGGGCGAATTTACGCGTGGCGGGATTTGCGATGATTATTCGCTGGTTTCATTTATCTGCACGGGCGGAGAATGCGAGATTTATGGCGAGTTAAGTAGCCTAGATTCGTATAGCTATTTTTACGAAAAACTTATTCGCTGGATTGTGGAGCGACTAAATTTTCAGGATAATTTTGGCGTTTTGGAGAGTTTGGCGGATGTCTTGAAAGTGGCGCAATATCCGCAAAAAGCAATCATCGCAATCGGTGCTACGCGCTATTTTGCGAGTAATGAAAAGCGATTTTTACGCAAGGGCGATGTGGTAAGCACGATTGTTTTTAATCACAAAAAATATAGTTTTGATTTTATTTGTAATCTCGTAAAGCGCGGAGATTCAGCGGATTTTGATGATATTTTGCTTTTAAGGCAAATGGTGATTTGAGATTCGCAGAATCTCGTGTGGAAAAATCAAAAAATCGCAAAATCTATTTATAAATCAAAATCGTTTCTAAAAATGCCACTTGCCTTTTTTCTGTGCTGATTTTGTCGCAAATCGCTAATTTGTCCTGTGGCAGGATTTTTAGCAACTCATCGCTTTTGCCAAATGACGCAATATAGCACTCCAAAGTCGCAAACCAATTTATCTCCGCGTGAGATTCTGCGGAGTTTGCGGTGGATTCTGCGAAATTAGAATTCACACGAGATTCTGCGAAATCTTTGCGAGATTCTGCGAAATCAACCCTAGATTCTGCAATTTTCGCCCTAGATTCTGCGATTTTCGCCCTAGATTCTGCGCCCAAATTTCGCTCAATCTCCCCCAAATACGCGATATTAAAAATCCCCTCGATTTTATTTTGCAGATACGAAATCTCAAAATACGCCTTCAAATCATCATAAACCGCCTTGCACTCGCCCTTACTAGCATTTAGCAAGGCGCACTCAAAAATATTATTTAGATGATTTTGCAGGGCGACAAACTCGTTCAAACCCTTTAAGGCGTGGTATTTTTGGATGTTTGCATAGATTTTTTGATACTCATTTTTTGCGTAAAAATCCAAAAATTCCACTTTCAGCAAAATGTCATTTTTCCGCGCCACCGCGCTATTTTTAAAGGGTAAAAACTGCGCCAAAACCTCCAATAAATCAAGCGCCTTTTGATTTGCGCCCTTCGCCTCTAACTCGTTTATTGTCGCTAAAATCTGCTCCCCAAAGGCAAGTGCCTTTTTGTAATTTATCGTGCTTTTGATTGCACTAAACGATTCTGCGAGTTTGAAAAACTCATCAAAATGCTTGTTTTTGAAAAGCGATTCTGCGTCTTTGAACTTCCGCGCGTTGCGTAGCAGGGCATTTACAGCGTCCTTTTTGGGCGCGACACTTTGCCACGCCTTTAAAATCTCTTGCGCTTTTTGCAAATCACTCGCATTTCCGCTTAAAAGAAGCTCTTTTGCGCCCTCAAATGCGTCATTGTAGAGATTTTCCAATCGCTCAAAATAGCTACTTTCCCTCAAATGCGGATTTTGCGCCACAATCTCATAGCAAGTTTTGTAATCTTTCGTATTTAACGCCTCATTTAGCTCTTTTATCGCGCCTAAATTCTGCGTTAGCGTATCAAAAGCGCATTTTTTATCATCATCCTCAAAAAATATTTTAAGCGTCTCAAATGCGCCTAAAAACGCTTCCTGCGTGGGATTTTCGCCCAAAATAATTTGTGCTTTTTTAAACTCATCAATCCATAGTTTATCTTTTAGTGCGATATATTTTTTAAGCGTTTTTAATGGCAGATTCTGCGAGGCGATTTGCTGTGCAAGGGCGAGATTCTGCGAATTTAGCGCGGAATCAAACTCCCCCTCAAATCTATTCAAATCAAAAATCTCCAAATTCCCACTAGCAAAGCCGATGTAGAGCTTCGCATCAATCACGCGCATACTCGCAATGCCCTCATAATCCATCGCAATGTCAAACGCACTCTTATTTTTCGCCAAATCCAAATAGCGCAGCTTCCCATCCCGCGCGCCAATGTAGGCGAAATTATCATCCTTTGTCATCCCCGCGCGCGTTAGCCAAGCATCGTAATTTTTCCGCAGGGCAAGGGATTTTTGCGTGATATCATAAATGCCACTCTCCCCATTTGCGCAAATAAAAAAGATTTTAGAATCATCATCAAAAAATGTCATATCCTCCGCCACTGCGCTTGTTTCAAACTCGCCGATGATAGTATTTGTCCCCATATCAAAAATGCAATTTACATTATCATACGAGCTATACACCACAAGATTCTGCGACTTTCCAAAGTGAATATTGCTGATATAATCCGCGCGCGGGGGCAAAATGGCGATGATATTAAAATGTGGCATTCCGTAAATAAACACCTTCCCATCCTCGCCACCGCTTACCATATATTTACCATTTTTGGCAAAGCGAATGTTGTAAATGTCCGCCTTGTGCCAAGAGAGCGTTTTTATGTGCGAAAGCGTGCCGTTATAAAGGTGCAAAATGTGGCAGTTTGGGGAGTGCGGCTCGCCAAGTGCGACATATCCATTCATCGAAAGGGCGCAGGACTTGCTAAACTGATGCTGTGCTTCGAAATCAAAAATCTTTTTGTTGAAGATAAATTCGCCATCTTGCAACTCATAAAGATTGTAGTTTGAGTCAAGGAAAATCACGCTCTTTGCGCTATTTTTCGCAGAATCTAATGTGGCGGGGTTTGGTGTTGCGGAATTTGATTTGGTGGAGTTTAATTTGGCGGTGCTTAAATTTGTGGAACTTAATTTTGCAGAATCTAATTTTGCCGAACTTAATGTTGCGGAGCTCGCGCCGATGGCGAGAATACTTGCATTTAGCTTGTAGCGAATGGGTTTTGGTAGCATTTGCAATCCTTAAAATTTCTCAGATTCTGCGATTTTAAAAATATAAATCGTTTGATTTTTCGCAGAATCTAATATTTTTTGGGGAATTCTTTAAGATTCTGCGAAATATGGGAGATTTAGCGAAAATCGCAGAATCTGCGTTTATTTTCAAAGCAAACTCGCAGAATCTAACGCAAAAAAGTCAAAAATCCGCAGAATTTGGCACAGAATCTTACACAACAACTTCGCAGAATCTGCGCTGTCTATTTTTCATCTCTTGCAGAGTTTGAAAAATTTACCCCTCCCTTGCGGAGGGGGATTTATGGGGTGGGTAATTTTCGCATTAGATTCTGCATTTGTTTTGTCATTGCGAGAAAATGCGTAGCATTTTCGTGGCAATCTATTTTTTTAATTTAGATTCTGCAATTTTTTTGTCATTCTGAGCGAACGCAGTGAGCGAAGAATCTCTTTTTAGATTCTGCAAAACGCAGATTCTGCGATATTTTCGCCATTTTTAGCATTCGATTCGCTTATTTCTTTTTCGCAAAAGGGCTGCACCCCCCCGCCCCGCTCCCCCCAATCATTTAATTGTGTTCCCAAAAAGCTGCCGCTTTTCGCTTTTAGGGGAGAGCCCAGCTTTCGCTTCTAGCAAAAAATCGGCGGTTGCACTACTGCAACCTTGCTCCCGATTTTTTGCACCACGAAGCGGGCGAGATTAAGGGTGCTTCGCACGGATTAGATTTTAATTGTGGATTGCCACGATTCTGCGTTCGCAGAATCTCGCAATGACGAAATATTAAAATAATTC
>NZ_JBSIUQ010000016.1:0-45779 GCF_053654695.1 Helicobacter sp. 23-1044 | reverse complement strand
ATTAGTCATCGTTTGAAAATTATTCATCGTGCGGAGATTGCTTTTGTAAAGTTCGGTAATTGGCGTATGCAGGGCAAAATCGCCATTTTTATCGCCACTCTTTTCTTTCACTTTCACAATAAAATACTCGCCACTCTCCAAAATATCATAAAAATCAGCGTCTTTTAGCGCAAGGCGAGAGAAATCCACGCCTAAATCATCGATTGTATTGCCGTCTTGCTTTGTTACGAGCATTTTTGTTTTATATAATCCGCCAAACTCAAAGCCATCGCCAAAGTCTAATATAATTTTCGAATCGCCATCTTTGAACGCCACATTTCCATAATAAATCAGCAAATGCGAGTTTTTATTCGAGCCTCTCATATCAACATAGCCTTGAAAAGCATTAAATTCACTCGCGCTTTCAGTGATTTTTATCGCGTAATTTTTTATAAGCAACTTTGAGCTACTATCCTCAAAAATAAAATGTGCGGCATATTTGGTATCGCTGTTAAAATAACTGCCTTCGACGGTGTTTATCGTGCCAAAGTTTTGGATTGTGATTTGCTGTGGTTTATACGCCCACACGCCACGCATTTCGCCGTAGTTTTCAAGCGTATTTAGTGCGTTATTTGTGGTTATAAAAATGCTACCTGAAATCTTGCCACGATTTATAAAATGCGTGATTGCGCCATTTTTGCCATTATTTTCTATGTTAAAGGTTTGATTATCTGTGGAAGTAATTTCACTTGTGTTTGTAAAAGTCGTGATTGTGCTTTGGATTGTGATTTTATATGTAGAAAATGGGGCGGTGTTTTGAATTTGTGTGTAATCATCGCTAATCTTACACTCAAAATCTGGCGATTTGCAAATTTCACTTAACTCAATCGCATTTAATAAGCAAAATCCCCCCCCCCCCCGCAATCAGCATAAATAACAATCTTTTCATTTCCCACCTCCGCAAAAATAAAACGCATTATTGCGTAAAAATATTAAATTTTCGCAGAATCTACCTCATCTCTTCCAATCGCTCTTTTTTAAAAATCTCAAACCTCCCTTGCAAAATCGCCTCCCTCGCGCCACGCATAAGTCCCAAATAAAACGCCAAATTATGAATACTAGCAAGTCGCGCATACAGCACCTCACCCGCGCGAAATAGGTGGTTTAGATACCCAAGTGAGAAGTTTTTACACACATAGCATTCACACGCAGAATCTAGCGCAAAATCGCTATTTTTAAAGCGCATAGATTTGATATTTATCCGCCCACTGCGCGTGAAAAGCGTCCCATTTCGCGCATTTCGTGTCGGCATCACGCAGTCAAAAATATCCACGCCACGCGAGATTCCTTCAAGTAAATCCTGTGGCGTCCCCACGCCCATAAGGTAGCGGACTTTATCCTTTGGCATAAAGTCCGTTGTGAGCGCGATTGTGTCATACATTGCGCTTTTTTCCTCGCCTACGGCAAGTCCGCCGATTGCAAATCCGTCAAATCTAGCATTTTCGCACTCCATAGCGACTAACTCTTTTGCGCAAAACTCCCTTGCGTTCGCGTCTGTGCCACCTTGAATGATTGCAAAAATATGATTTGTGGGGTGCAAATCGCGCATTTTTGCGTGGTATAAAAGCGAAGTTTTCGCCCAAGAAAGCGTCCTTGCGATAGATTCTGCGATGCGCTTTTTACTCGCAGGGAGCGCAATTAAGTCATCTAAAATCATCATAATGTCGCTATTTAGGGCGTATTGAATATCTAGCACCTTTTTCGGGGTGAAAAAATGCGCACTCCCATCGATATGACTTTTAAAGGCAATGCCCTCACTTTGCGCTTTGCCCTTCAAACTAAACGCCTGAAATCCGCCGCTATCGGTTAGAAAACTCCCGCTAAATCCGCTAAATTTATGCAATCCGCCCAAATTTCTCACCACCTCCGCGCTTGGGCGCAAATACAAATGATATGTGTTTGCAAGGATGATTTTCGCGCCAAGTGCGTGCAAGTCGCTAAAATCAAGTGCCTTCACGCACCCTTGTGTGCCGACAGGCATAAATGCGGGCGTTTGCACGATGCTATGAGCGAGTGTCATCTCCCCTGCGCGGGCGTTTCCATCGGCAGCTTGAAGTGAAAAAGTCATATTTTGCCTTTTTATATCGCAGAATCTAGCGAGGATTTTATAGATTCTGCGAATTTAGTTCCTTTAATGCCCTTGAAAGCGTCTCTTGCGAGATATTTAGCAAACTTGCGATGAGACTTTTGCTGACATTTTTGAAAATGCTTGGATTATTTTGCATTAGCATTTGCACCTTGCTTTGCGTATCCATCAAATTCATCTCTATGAAGTTGTTTAGCTCGTATAGTGCGGAGTTTGCGCGATTTAGAATGCTATGCAGCAGTGCGATATCGCTTTGCATTAAAGAGTGCAAAACTTTGCTTGGAATGCTTAAAATTTTGCAGGGTTCAAGTGCGTGCAAAGTGCTTTTTGCGGTGCCATCAAAAGAGTCGTAATTAAGCAGTGGTGGCGTATTTTTCAGCGCACACTCACTTGCATAAATGCCAATCACCGCTTCTTTGTCGAATTTATTTGTTTTATACACCTTAATTGAGCCGTGCAGTAGGTAAAAAAGCGCATCGATTTTGTCATCTTTGTAGCAAATAATATTGTCTTTATCGTAATCTTTTATGTGTGAAGTCTCTAAAATCTGCGTAAAACTCGCCTCGCTAATCTCCGCAAAGTCCGCCATCTCGCGCAAGACAAAGGGCAAATCAAGCGAGCAAAATAACTTGCAGGAATTTGAATATTGCGGATGGTAAAAGCCGATTTTGCGATTTAAATGCTTCATTTTGCCCCTAGATTGCGCGAAATTTTATAGATTCTGCGATTCTGCGAATTTGTCATTTTTAAGTGAATTTTTCAAGCGATGGCGCGAAATTTCCATAGATTCTGCGTTTAGATTCTGCGCTTTACTCAAAATATCTCAAAATTTTATAGCCATTGTCTTGCAAAAATTTGTCCTTTTGCATTAGCTTCAAATCACTTTGCATCATATCTTTGATAAGCGAATCTAAGTCATATTTTGGCTTCCACCCTAGTTTCTCACGCGCTTTGGTAGAGTCGCCAAGCAACAAATCCACTTCTGTGGGGCGGAAATATCCGCTATCCACTTCGACTACGACTTTGCCATTTTCTATCTTGTAGTCGCCACTGCATTGCTTTATGATGCCTTTTTCATTCACGCCCTCGCCGATAAACTCTATCTCTATACCCACAAAATCAAATGCCTTTCGCACAAATTCACGCACTTCAGTAGTAACGCCTGTGGCGATGACAAAGTCCTCTGGCTTTTCTTGCTGCAAAATCAAATACATCGCCTCAATATAGTCCTTCGCGTGTCCCCAATCGCGTTTGGAGCTTAGATTCCCCAAGTATAATTTTTCTTGCAAGCCAAGCGCGATTTTTGCCACTGCGCGCGTGATTTTACGCGTTACGAATGTTTCCCCTCGAATGGGGCTTTCGTGGTTAAACAAAATGCCATTGCTTGCAAAAATATTATACGCCTCGCGGTAGTTTATCGTAATCCAATACGCATAGAGCTTCGCACACGCATAGGGAGAGCGTGGATAAAATGGCGTTTTTTCATTTTGCGGACAGCCTTGAATGAGCCCATAAAGCTCACTTGTGGAGGCTTGATAGATTTTGGTTTTTTGCGTTCGTCCTAAAAGTCGCACCGCTTCTAAAATACGCAAAGTCCCTATGCCATCGGCGTTTGCGGTGTATTCTGGCGTCTCAAAGGACACTGCCACATGGCTCATCGCCGCAAGGTTATAAATCTCATCTGGTTGCACTTCTTGGATAATGCGCGTTAGATTCATCGAATCTGTCAAATCGCCGTAATGCAGGAAAAAATTGCAATTTTGCTCGTGGTAGTCTTGGTAAATGTGGTCGATTCTATCGGTGTTAAAGAGCGATGCCCTGCGCTTTATGCCGTGAATCTCATAGCCCTTATTTAGCAAAAATTCTGCCAAATACGCGCCGTCCTGCCCTGTAATCCCTGTGATAAGTGCTTTTTTCACAATAAAAATCCTACCTTGTTTATATTTTTTTAAAAAAATGCAAAAAATCAAAAAAATTTGCGAATTATAGGCAAAGATAAGTTAAAATTTACTTTAAAAAAACTTAAAAATGACAGAATTTTTTGCCTAATTTAAAGATTCGCGCCTAATTGCGCTTATTTTTCGCCCCGCTTTTTATCATACAAACTATGATGCCAAATGCTAAATCCAACCAACGCCACGCCAGAGGCGATATGCAAATTTCGTGCGAAGTTGCTCTTAAAAAACGCGCTCCCCACGCAAAGAAGCAAGGACGCACTCATTCCTAATTTGGCAAATTCTCTCTTTGATTCGACCGATGAAAGCAATTCTTTGATTTGCAAGGTTTTTAGGCTCAAAGTAGATTCGCTTTTGGATTCAGCGATAGATGCGCTAGATTTGCGCATTTTGCGATTAGATTCTCGCCCAGATTCGCGCACTTTTATCGCGCTATTTTTAGAATTTCTCATTTTTCTCTTTCCTTTCTATTTTGTTTAAGTCGCCAAATTTTAAGTTTTTTGGCACTTTTATTTGCCGTTTTGTAAAACAGCACCACGCAACCAATCAACGCTAAGGGCATAAGTGGCATTATTTTTTCCTTAGATTTATGCCACGAAGCGCATTTAGCAGTAGCCCGATTGTCGTGCCATTATGCAAAAATGCCGTTTGAATCGGCGTTAGCTTCCCAAATGTCGCTGCTGCTAAAATCGCACTATTTACCACAACGGTGATTTTGAAATTTTTATTGACTTTGCTTAGGCAATTTAGCGCGTATTCTTTGGCGTCTGCTACGGATTCTATGTCATCTTTTAGTAGCACAATGTCTGCGCTTGCTTTGGCTATGTCAGCCCCTTTGCACATTCCGATTCCGCTATGTGCTTTGATGAGTGCGGGGGCGTCATTGATGCCGTCCCCTACAAAGGCGACTTTATGCCCCTCGTTCATTATGGTTTCAAGTATTTCAGCCTTTTGTGTGGGCAAAAGTTTGGCATAAAATCTATCGATTCCTAGCTCGTTTGCGATTTCACGCGCTTTGTTTTCCTCATCGCCTGTTAGCATTATGATTTGTTTCACGCCACTTTTGCGAAGTCGCTCTATCGCTTTTTTGGCATTTGGGCGAAGCGAATCTTTTAGCAAAATAAGCCCTAGCAACTCCCCATTGTATGCGATAAATAACGGCGTATGCCCTGAATCTAAAATGCTTTTTATTTTGCTCTCGTGTGCGCTCAAATCTATGCCCTCATCGTCCTCTAAAAAGTGGCGATTCCCCATTAGCACCTTTTTGCCATCGATTTGACTTTTCACGCCGTGCGCGACTATGAAAGTTACTTCATCGTGGTAAATGTGATTAAATTCGCGCTCTTTTGCCGCTTTGACAACTGCCTCTGCTACGGGGTGAAAATAATGCTCTTCAATACTTGCTGAAAGATTTAAAATGCTCTCTTTGTCCCAGCTTGGCGAGAAACTATGCACTTCCACCACTTCTAATTCGCCTTTAGTAAGTGTCCCTGTTTTATCAAAGACAAAGATTTCGGCTTCGTTTAGTTGCTCCAAACTCTTTGCGCCTTTTATAATAATGCCATTTTTCCCCGCACTAGAAATGGCAGACTTAAACGCCACAGGGGTTGCAAGTTTGAGTGCGCAAGAATAATCCGCCTGCAACACACTTGCCACGCGCGTTAAGTCGCGGTTAAAAATATATGACATTATCGCCAAACCTAGCGTTATGGGGACAAGTTTATCAGCCATTTTAGAGGCGGAGAGCTGAATGGCGGATTTTTGGGTGAGCGTTTCTTGGATATAGCTTTTGATTCGCGCGGTGGCAGTTTGGCTGCCCACGCTCTCTGCCCAGATTTTGATTTTGCCCTCTTGGACAATCGTGCCTGATAGCACTCTATCGCCCCGTGTGCGCCTTATAGGCGTGGCTTCGCCTGTCATTGAGATTTGATTTACCATTGCTTCGCCTGAGATGATATGTCCATCAATTAAAATGCTATCACCTGCGCCCACCACGACAATATCGCCTACTTGCAAATCTTCACTTTTGGTTAGCACCAAATCTGCCTTGCCATCGATTTGCTTCTCTACCCACGCTTCGCCACCTTGTGGTTTGCTAAGCTCTTGGAGCAAATCATCGCTTTTATACATTGTCATCTCTTCGATATATTCGCCCAAAGTCAGCATAAAATTCGTAGAATTTGCCGTGCGAAAATCTGCGCGATACAGCGAAATCGCCACCGCCATAGCCTCCAAAACACGCGAAGTTACGCCTTCGCTAAATGCCTCTTTTACCCCACTTTTTAGCAATGGAAATGCCGCGATTGTGCTAAATGCGGCTTTTGCCTTTGGCGTTAAAAATGGTTCGCTTATAAGCGCAGTAGCAGAGCGGACAACCTCCGCAGAGCTAGGAATCTCATCACGCAGAGTGAAAATACTAGCCGTTGAAACCTTGCGCTTTGAAGTAGTCAGCAGATTTGTAAGCACAGCAAAAATCTCGCGTGTAATGTGCGCCAAATCGCCATCATAAGTTATGATGATATTATGCAAAATATCATTGACACGCACGGATTTCACGCCATCGATTGCCTCCACAGCTAGGCGCAAAGGCACAGCTTGAATCGCCCCGCCTTTTTTAAACATATAAGAAAACCGCGCACGATTCGCCGTGCTATGAATGAGTTTAAGGTAAATGGGCTTCATTTATCACCTTTTTAGAATTTTGGCTTTTAAGATTTGCAATTATAGCGAGATTTTGCGACAAATTTACATTTTCTAATAAATGTCATTCTTTGCGCCAATAATTTTTCGCAAGACAATGATTCAAATATTTTATCAAAACTAAAAAATTGCGACTTTGCTTTGTTGTGCGAGAATTGAAACACCAATGCCATCACTTGCAATTTGTAGCAAAACGCAGTTTTTTTACAATCCACACAGATTCGCAAAACCCTACTTCACACCCTTTTCATTTAGCTCTTTATATAAATCACAGCCTTTTTGGTCTCCCAAATCACAGGCTTTGCCAAATAGCTCTTTTGCTGTGGATAGATTTTGTGGGACACCATTACCATCATAATACATTCCACCTAACAAAAAGCAACCCAAACCACTTTGCATTTCACAGGATTTTTCATAATAGCTTTTTGCTAGTTTATAATCTATTTTTGTGCCTTTGCCAAAATCATACGCATTCCCAGCCAAAGCGCAAAATACTGCATTGCCAAAATCACAAGCCTTTTTAAAATAGTGCAATGCTTTGCCATAATCCTGTCTAACGCCCCAGCCATTGTAATAGTGTTTTGCTAAATAGCCACAAGCTGATTTCATATTTTTAATAGCAGGGACTTTTGGTCCCAAATTACCATCTATAAACTCTACTTGATAGCTATCCTTGCTATTTGCCTTATCGCAAACCATTTCAAGATATTTTTTAGATTCGCTATATTGCTCTTGCTTCAAGTGCAAAGCTCCCACAACAAAACAAGCAAGATAATTTTTAGCTTCGCATTGCCTATCATAGTGCTTTATACAATATCCCAAACTTTTATCGCCACAAAATGCTTCTTGCACCTCACCAGCATTTACACTACACACGCCACACATTATCGCCACAAGGGCAAAGATTAGCTTTTTCATTTTTATCCTCCCTATTTTCAATCACAATCTATTTGCACCACCAAACAAAATATAATTTCACGCACAATCCGCACAAATCAAACAAAGCACATAAAATTTTACTCGTTTGGCTGTCCTCTTTGTAATTTATATACTACGCGCCTTTTACATTGCCCTCTATATTTATTTTTCATACTAAACTCGGCAGATTCGACTATGGTAATTACTTTGTGTTTATTTTCTATTAGCAAAGCACCGCTTTTTTTGTCTATCTTTGAAAAACCTGTGTAACTCTCTGTCGTTTCTGTTTTACACTCTCCTTTAAATCTATCGACAACTTGCATACCATATACCCCACCTGATGATGATTCTTTTGTATAAATACAAACGCCGATAAGCCCTTTGTCCTCATCTGTCAGCTCACTAGGTGGGATAAATTCGTAATTATATTCAATAACTCGTCCTGAATAAAATTCTCTTACAGTTCCTAATTCGCTACACAAATGCTTTTTATTTTCACTCACATACTCAAATATCTCATCATAGCTAAATTTATCAAACATTCCAGCTACTTTATCACACCCTACGAATCCTACCATTACAAAGCCTAATAAAAGGCATTTGATTAGATTTTTCATTCTCTCCCCCTTATGTTATTTGTGATTTTGCCTTTAAGCAAATCGCTGATAAATTCGCGCATTTGCTTCCCAAAATACGCCTTAAAATTCTCATCGCTAATCATATCGCTTTTGGCGTTATTACATAGCGCACAGGCTAGGACGCGATTTGTAGATTTATAGCCTTGCTTTGGTGTTTTTTGCTCGATGTGCAAAGTCGCATTAAATTTAGTTGATGAAATCAGCTCATCGTCAAAGAGTTGCTCTAATTGCGCTTGTGTAGTCCCACAATAATGACACTTTGGCTCTTGTGCGCTATACCATTCATAAAACGCCCTAAATCCGCCAAAATCATCTTTGCGCTCTTTATCAAAGCTGCTAAATCTCTTGCGTAGTTTGACAAAATCTTTGTATTTGGCGTCTGCTTTGATTTTATCAACTTCGCCCTCGCTTATGCCTAATGCCTCTGCGCTTTGCTTTGTCGTAGGCAGACAATTATTTTCCTCTATGCAATTTAGTGCATAGTCTATGAGTTTTTTTGTGTTTTGCTCCATTTTTACTCCTTAAAATGTAAATTTTGCCCCTTTTGTTTTGATTTTGGGGCGAATCTGTCCTAACCGCCGACTTAAAATCCAAAAGATTGCTTTGCCATTTTTGACACGCGAATCTAAAAGCGCGAAATATAGATTTAAGTAATCATTTGGTGTCCTTTGTGAGTAAGGTTAGAGAAGTGAAAAATTCCCCCTCCCTTGCGGAGGATTTTGTATTTTGTTCCCCCTCCCTTGCGGAGGGGGTTAGGGGGTGGGTATTTTTCGCACTAGATTCTGCGAAATTTTTGCGATTCGCAGAATCTAACCCACCCCCTTTATCCCCCTCCGCAAGGGAGGGGGAATTTTTGCTGTCATTGCGAGATTTTCTTGCAAATTTCTGGCAATCTAAAAATATTTTGTGTTTTAATGTGTGAGTTTTGGATAAAAGGCGTAAAAAGTCAGTTAGAAGGTGTAAATCCCCCCCCCCAGCGAGGTTTTATGCGGTTTTATAAAATCAGTTCGTTTCAAATTTTGCCCCATTTTTCCCATTTGTTTTCAAAAAATATTTGCGGATTTTAGTAGTTTTTGATTTAAATTTAACTTAAAGATTTAAGAAAATTTGAAATTTTTGTGAAAAAATGGGCGTGAAACTTGTGAAATTTATTTTTGGATTGCCACGAAGTCGCCCAAAAGTGCGACTTCTCGCAATGATGAGAAAAATCACGCCCGATTCTGCGATTCGCAGAATCTTACAATAAAAAACAAAACCCACCCCCTTAATCCCCCTCCGCAAGGGAGGGGGAAGTTTTGCGTGAATCCTCCGCAAGGGAGGGGGAAAGTTTGAGATTTCGCTTCGCTCATAATGAAAATTTATTTTGGATTGCCACGATTTTACGCTTGATATTTTGGGCGTTGCGGACGCAAAATTTACTCTGAATCCACTTCCGCTTTTGCGTCCTCATAGCGTTCTTTTATCTCTTCTATGCCCATCTCAAAAAGGCTTGAAATTTTGGCAAATCCTTTGAAAATCGCCTTTTGCGCGTCCTTGTTTGTCAAAATAAAAGTCGCCACCGCGCCGATAAACGCGCCTTTTAGAAAATCTGTCTGCGAATTGCCAGAGTTTAAAAACGAGCTAATCGCGCTTGTTGTGGTATTTTGTGTATTTTGATTCGCGCCAAAATTATTTTGATTTGCACCCTGATTCGCCCCCAAATTCGCCCCACAAGTCGCACATTTTTCGCATTGTGCGCCGTTATTTATATATGGATTAGTTTGCAGTGTATCCAAATTTTCACTATTTTGATTTGCCATTTTTTGCTCCTAATAATTTTTGATTTTCGCCCATTTCGCTTAGCTTGTCAATCGCATACACACCTGCGATTCCAGCCAAAATATACGCACTTGATTCAAGCAGTGATTGAAACGCACCTTTATTATTGCCAAGCGCATTTGCCACGCCAATCGCACACCCTGTCGCCACCGCCGCTTGTGCGCTTACCGCAAGTGTATCTCTTAATGCCCTATCCTGCGAAATCGCGCCATTTTTATATGCTTTGTAATTCATATATGACGCCACCAAAAGTCCCGCTACGCCACCGCTTACCGCATTTCCTACAACCGAGCGAGGTGCCCCTGTATCTAATATCATTGTGCATCCACGCTAGGATTTTGTGTTGGATTCTGCGGTAGATTCTGCGTTTGCGTGGTTGGTGTGTTTTTTGCTCGGCGAGCTCGCTTTATGCCTGTGCTTTTTGCCCTTGTGCGCTTTGGTTTTGCTTCTTTATTCTCTTCGCTTTTAAGATTTGCAAGTGTTGTTTTTGCTCCCGCTTTTAGCGCGTTTGAAACATTTCGCAATTTCTTTTCGCCACTTTTTAGCCCCGCTTTTAAGTCCGCGCTATTGAGCTTTTTTGCAAGTTGCTCTCTGTTGTTATACGCATAAACTGCCCCGCCGCCGATGATTAGTCCTAAAACAAATGGTAATGCCATTTTTTCTCCTTTTATTTTAAAATGTGGCGCGAATTTTAGCATAAAATTTTAAAATCGCAATTTTTGCAAAAATTTCACTAACTCTTCTTTGCTCAAATCGCCCTTTTCTAATTTACTCACAATGCCCTTTGTTTCGGCGTAAAAACGCTCAAAACTATCAAATGCGGTTTTTATTTCAGCAAAAAGCGGACTTTGATTTAGCAAATCCGTGATTTGGGGCGGATTTGCGGGATTTTGATTTGCATTTGGATTTGCGGGATTTGTATTTTCTTTTGGCGATTCGCCCTGCAAAAGCGCGATATGATGATTGTAGCTTAATGCTTGAAGTTGATAAAGAATGTCGATAATTTTTAGATTCGCTCCCAACTCTTGCGCCTTTTTGATTAAAAAATCGCAGGTTTTCAAATGATGCGATTCAACGCCTATTGCCAAAATATTTAGCGATTTTAAATCCACCGCACCCATTTCATTTTGCAACTCTTCTGCGATATTTTGCGGTAACGCACTTGGGAGCAGAATCTGCGTAGATTCTGCGTTTTTATTCAAAAAATCATTAGATTCTGCGTTCAAAAATTCACTAGATTCTGCGTTTTCGCTTAAATTTTCATTAGATTCTGCGAATATTTCATCTAAAAATGCCCTTTCTTTTTTAGCAATCACGCCAAAAATCGCATTTTTTTCGCTAAAAAACTCATAAAATTCAAGCGATTTTTCTCTCTCAATTTTTGCTAAAAATAAAATTTTTGCTTGGGCATTTTGCTTTGTCATCGCGCAGAATCTACCTTTTTTAGCATTTCATTAAGGCATTTCGCAATCTCATCTAAACTCTCTTTTTTTACCCAGCTCTCCCACAAATTCGGCGCAAAAAGCGTCTTATCATACTCGATTGTCGCACTGCCAATTAGCGCATTTACCTTAATCTTTCGCACCAAAGGGAGATTCTGCAAAAATGCGATGATAACGCTTTCACTCTCACTCCCGCCTAAAATCTCCCGCAACGGCGTCTCTTTCGCCCATTTTTTAATCGCGGGGATTTTTGCGACTTTTACGCGAATACGAATGCGCCCGGGTATATGATGAACAATGCTAAAAAACTCCGCCACCTGCGAAATATCATTGGTTGAAACCTGCATTTTTGTCCTTTGAAAATCCTTATAAAAAATTGCGGATTTTATCATAAAAATGTGATTTTTGAAAACGGCAAAATTGCGTTATATAAAAAGTTGTATAACTTTTTTTGATTTGCGTCAAAAAATTTTTTTTGATTTTTGTTAAGATTCGCGCGTTTTAAAGTGGATTCGCAGAATCTAGCGCAGAATCTACTTTAAAAATATTTAAAGAAGGGAGAAAATATGCAAAGACGAGAGTTTTTAAAGAGTGCGGCGGTTGCTAGTGCTGCAGCCACTGCGGGGATTGCTATCCCAAAAACCCTAGACGCGAGTAGCGGCGAAAAGGGCTGGAAATGGGACAAAGCAGCGTGTAGATTTTGCGGGACAGGTTGCGGGATTATGGTGGCTACGAAAGATAAGCAAATCGTAGCCGTCAAAGGCGACCCTGAATCGCCCGTGAATCGTGGGCTAAATTGTATCAAAGGCTATTTTTGCGCCAAAATTATGTATGGTGCAGACAGAATCACGCAACCACTTTTGCGTGTAAATAGCAAAGGCGAGTTTGACAAAAAGGGCAAGTTTCAGCCCGTTTCGTGGAAAAGAGCCTTTGATGAGATGGAAAAGCAGTTTAGAAAAACTTACAATGAGCTTGGACCCACAGGCATTGGTATGTTTGGCTCTGGGCAATATACGATTATGGAAGGCTATGCGATTGTAAAGCTAATCAAAGGCGGTTTTAGAAGCAACAATATCGACCCAAATGCAAGGCATTGTATGGCAAGTGCGGTTGTGGCGTTTATGGAGACTTTTGGAATCGATGAGCCTGCTGGGTGCTATGATGACATTGAGCTAACCGATACGATTGTAACTTGGGGCGCGAATATGGCTGAAATGCACCCTGTGCTTTGGAGTCGCGTTTCAAATCGCAAACTTTCAAATCCAAAAGTCAAAGTCATAAATCTATCCACTTACACGAATCGCACCTCCGATTTGGCGGACATTGAGATAATCTTTAAGCCACACACGGATTTAGCGATTTTCAACTATATCGCAAATGAGATTATCAAACGCAATGCTTATGACAAAAAATTCGTAGAGGATAACTGCGTATTTGCTACGGGATTTGTGAATTTGGGCTATGGTATGCGAAATAATCCAAACCACCCAAAATTCAAAGATAGCGAAAAAGACACCGTTGCAAAGCAAGTTAGCAAAGTTTTAAGCAAAGATGAGGGCGTAACTTTGCAATACTTGGGGCTAAAAGAGGGCGATACACTAAAAAATGACAACGCTACAAAGGGCGGAAATCATTGGAGCATTAGCTTTGAGGACTTCAAAAAGGCTCTGCAACCTTATACGCTTGATTTTGTGGCGAATCTTGCCAAAGGCGACCCGAGTGAGAGCGTAGATTCGTTTAAAGCGAAGCTAAAACAACTTGCGGATTATTACATTGAAAAAAATCGCAAAATTATTAGCTTTTGGACTATGGGTATGAATCAGCATCAGCGCGGGACTTGGGTAAATGAACAAGCATATATGGTGCATTTGTTGCTAGGCAAACAATCATTGCCCGGTAGTGGTGCGTTTTCACTTACAGGACAGCCTAGTGCGTGTGGGACAGCGCGTGAAGTAGGGACATTCTGCCACCGCTTACCTGCGGATATGGTTGTGGCAAATCCAAAGCATAGAGAAATCACTGAGAAAATTTGGAAGCTCCCCGCTGGGACGCTAAATGGCAAAGTCGGTGCGCCGTATATGAAAATCTTGCGCGATTTGGAAGATTCGGCGATTAAGTGGATTTGGGTGCATGTAAATAACCCGTGGCACAACTCCGCAAATGCGAATCACTGGATAAATGCAGCGCGAGATTTGGATAATTTTATTGTCGTTAGTGAGCCATATCCGGGCATTTCGGCAAAAGTGGCGGATTTGATTTTGCCAACGGCGATGATTTATGAAAAATGGGGCGCGTATGGTAACGCAGAGCGCAGGACGCAGCATTGGCGACAGCAAGTTTTGCCACAGGGTGAAGCGATGAGCGACACTTGGCAATATATGGAGTTTGCGAAACGATTCACACTAAAAGATGTGTGGGGCAAAGCATATCCTGCGCTAGAATTAAAATCCGTGCTAGATTCTGCGAAAGCGATGGGATATAAAGAAACTGACACACTTTATGATGTGCTTTACGCAAATGCGGACGCTAAAAAATTTAGCGTTAATGACAAAATGCTAAAAGGCGTGGATAATACGGAGGTTTTTGGCGATGAACGCAATGTTGTCGGCACTGATGGCAAAGTCTATAAAGGTTGCGGATTCTTTGTCCAAAAATATTTGTGGGAGGAATATCGCAAATTTGGCGTAGGACACGCGCACGATTTGGCTGACTTTGATACTTATCACAAAGTGCGTGGGCTTAGGTGGCCTGTGGTTGATGGCAAAGAAACTTTGTGGCGATTCAACGCAAAATATGACTTTTATGCCAAAAAAGAAGGCAGAGCATTTGCATTCTACGGCAATAAAGGCAAAGCAATCCCTGAGGGCGATTTAAGCAAACCAAATGCAGACAAAAAAGTCGCTATTGATAACAAAGCAAAAATCTTTTTCCGCCCATATATGGACCCAGCGGAAATGCCAGATAGCAACTATCCATTGTGGCTATGCACAGGGCGCGTTTTGGAGCATTGGCATAGTGGGACAATGACTATGCGTGTGCCTGAGCTTTATCGTGCTGTGCCAAACGCGCTTTGTTATATGAATGATGAGGATGCAAAAGCGCAGAATCTAAAACAAGGCGATACCATTTGGATTGAATCAAGGCGAGGCAGAGTGAAGGCAAAAATCGATACACGCGGACGAAATCGCCCACCAAAAGGGCTAATTTATGTGCCGTGGTTTGATGAGAATGTCTTTATAAATAAAGTCTGCCTTGATGCGACTTGTCCGTTGTCAAATGAAACAGACTTTAAAAAATGCGCGGTAAAAATCTATAAAGCATAGTTTTTAGCGCAAAAGTGGGGAAAATAAATGGATAAAAATAGGCGAAGTCTCTTACTAAAAACGGCGCAAGGCGTTGGAATCTTTGCTTTTAGTGGGCTTGTTTGGAGTAGCTATGTAAGCAAGGCAAAATCCGCGCCTTTGGCTTTGCGCCCACCGGGTGCGAAAGCCGAATCTGAGTTTATAAAGCTATGTATAAAATGTGGCAAATGCACGACATTTTGCCCTTATGATACGCTAAAACTTGCAAAGCCGCAAGATTCGTTGCCTACGGGGACACCGTATTTTATCCCCCGAGAAGTCCCCTGCTATATGTGCGAAGATGTGCCTTGTGTGCCTGTGTGTCCTACTGGTGCGCTCGATTCGGCTTTGCTTGGCGAATCTAGTGCAGAAAAAATGGATATTCGCAAGGCTAGAATAGGCGTGGCGATTGTCGATGAGAAAAATTGCGTAGCGTATTGGGGGATTCAATGCGATGCGTGTTATCGTGCTTGTCCGCTTATCGATGAGGCAATCAAATTGGAATACAAAAGCAATGAGCGCAGTAGCAAACACGCAATGTTGCTACCTATCGTAGATAGCGATATTTGCACGGGTTGCGGAAAGTGTGAACGGGCTTGTATCACAGAAAAAGCTGCGATTATGGTGTTGCCTAGAACGCAAGTGCTAGGTAGCATTGGCAATCATTACATAAAAGGCTGGGAGGTTGATGATGAAAATCGAGTTCAGCAAACCGCCCCAAAAGCAGTAGATGAAAAGGCAAAAGGCGCGATTGATTACCTAAACAAGGGGGAATTGTAAAATGAAAAAATATCGTTTTTTAATTCTTAGGCGCGTGTGCCAAATTGCGATTTTGGTGGCGTTTGCGGTGTGTGCGCATTATTCATATCGCTTTTTTCAAGGCAATTTGAGTCAATCCACGATTTTTTGGAGTGTGCCACTCAGCGATTTGCTATCAATCGCGCAGATTTTCTTAGCTGGTGGCATTATAGGCAGTGAAGCTGTGATTGGCTTTGTCATCGTGCTTTTTATTTATGGGGCGATTTTGGGACGCGGATATTGCGCCTTTGTCTGCCCTATGAATCTAATCACAGATTTGGCGAACTTTTTGCGCCGAATCTTTTCGCAAACAACCGCACCCAAAAAGCTAAATGTCGGCAGACGCGCAAAATACGGCGTTTTGGCGTTGAGTTTGGTTTTGAGTGCGATTTTAGGGACAGCGGCATTTGATTTGATAAGCCCTATCGCAATGCTTCATCGTGGCATTATCTTTGGTATGGGCTTTGGCGTGTTTGGAATCTTGTGTGTGTTTTTATTTGACTTGTTTTTTGTGAAAAACGGCTTTTGTGGGTATATCTGTCCGCTTGGTGCGGCGTATGGATTAGTGGGGAAATTTAGCTTATTAAAGATTCGCCACGATGCCAAAAAATGCACCAAATGCGATAAGTGCATAGTGATTTGCCCTGAATCGCAAGTGCTGGATTTAATCGGCACAAAAAGTGGGACGATAAATGGCGTTGATTGTATAAAGTGCGGTCGTTGCATAGAAGTATGCAGTGAAGGCGCGATGAAATTTGGGATTTTTGATTTTAATAAAAAAGGAGAGGAAAAATGAGAGAAATAGTGATGAAAGTGCTATCTTTGGTGCTTGGGGTATTTTTGGGAGTTGTTGCGATTGGTTGCGGTGGCAGTGGGATTAGTGATGAAGAGATTGGCTTTCGCTCCGCGCCTGTGGATGATGAAAGTGTAACGCTTGGTGATTTTGCCTACAATGCGCCCACTGCGGGGGAGAGCCAAGTCATTGAGCGCGCATTTGAGAATGCGCCACCGATGATTTCTCACGATGTTGAGGGAATGATGGATATTACAAAGGATATGAATATGTGCGTAACTTGCCACGCGCCAGAGTATGCAAAGGCGATGAAAGCCACACCTGTGCCAGCTTCGCATTTGTTTGATACATTTGGCAAAGGCAAAAAAGTCGGCAAAGAAATTGTGGCAAGTCGCTATAATTGCAATCTTTGCCACGCGCCTATGACAAACGCTAAACCGCTGATTGGCAATACTTTTAAGCCAGATTTTAGAAGTGAGACAGATAAGACTAAGTCGAATTTGTTGGATGTATTAAACGAAGGTGCGAAAATAAAATAAATGCGTTTGGCAATTTGTTCTGGGGTATGCAATTCACACGGCGTAAAACCCCTTGCTTCGTCAATAGACTATTAGTCTTATTTCCTTGCAAGGGGCTTTCACGCCGTGCAAAGCCATACCGCCATTACTTCGATTGTTTTTCACGCAATTTTGCAAAATTTGCGTGAATCTGTAATTTCGTCATTGCGAGGCGCACGAATGCAATGAGTGCAACGAAGCAATCCACGAATCCTAGATTCGCGCTTAATTTTTCGCTAGAATCTAAAATCATTCACTAAAAGGAAGCGACAGATGAAAAGATTTATACTTCTACTAACGCTAATAAGCGCGGTTTTTGGCGAGGATTTAACTAAAAAAGATTTGCCAAAAATAAATCCATCTCACAAAATCACTGCCAAAGATTCGGTAAATTATATTAGCGTCTATAAAAACAATCTCTACGCCTCCACAAATAGCGGAGAAGTAGAGATTTACAATCTAAATTCGCGCAAAAAAGTGGATTTGATTCGTTTGCCAAATATTGTGGATTTGTGGGGCGAATCTAACCCACCACGCGTTTTTAACACGCACACAATTGATGGCAAAAAGATTTTGATTGTCAGTCAAGCCACCGCCGATAAGTCGAATCTGCATATTTTTAGTAACGGCAAATTGCAAAATATCGATTTGGGCGAACGAAACGGCATTATCAAAAACGCCTTTTTTGTGAGCGATGATGAGGTGGTGCTAGGGCTTCGTAGCTTTGAGATTGTGCGCTATAATGTCCGCACAAACGCGGTTGTGTGGAGTGTGAAGCCAGATTTTGAGGTTTTCACGGATTTACAAATCTATGATGACAAAGTGCTGTCATCCACAGAGGGCGGGACGATTTATATTATTGATTTGCAAAGCGGCAAAGTGGAGCGCATTTTAAATGGTGCGAATTTGGATTATATCTATGCGCTTAGCACAGCAAAAGGCGTGGCACTTACCGCAGGACGCGATAAAATCTGTGGTGCTTATAATCTAATAAGTGGCAATTTTAAGCGCGTGGAAACGGAATTTATGGCATATAGCGTGGCGATTAGTCGGGCGCACCCTTTGCGTGGGGCGGTTGGATATAACGAAAATGGCGATATTTTGGTATTTGGCGTAGATTCACTAGATAAAATTGCGCTTCTTTCAGGCGGAAATGCGCCACTAAATCAAGTGCTTTTTAGCGGTAGCAATATGGTTTTGGCGATTTTTGGTGGCAATGAAGTGCTATTTTGGAATCTAAACGCAGAATCTAGCGCAAAATAGGGAGCAAAATATGAATATTTCAAGCATTATCATAAAAGCAAACGATTTGGAGCGCACGGCGGACAATCTGCGCAAAATCGAAGGCGTAGAAGTGGCGTTAATGGAGGGCAATACAATCATTGCCACAATCGAAGCGGAGGATACAAGTGGCGAAATCGCCCTATTAGAGCGCATTGAAAAGACGCAGGGCGTGATAAGTGCGGCTATGCACTACACTTATTTTGAGGACGATTTGCGTGATGAAATAGCGCAGATGAATAGCACGGAGGCGCCTGATAAACTCAACGATGATTCAATCCCAATCGAGCAAATGCCTTACAGCGGGAGTGTCGAGCGACTCTTGAAAAAAAGTAGAGAAAAAAGAGAAAAATAAATGCAAAATCTCCGCAGAATCGCCATTGTGCGATTAAGTGCGCTAGGCGATGTCGTTATTTCAGCGAGTGTGCTTGGACTTTTGCGCGAGTGCTTGGGCGAAGGCGCGAAAATTGAGTGGTTTGTCGATGAGCGATTTAGCGGGATTTTGCGCGATTCGCCTTGCATTGATGTGCTCCACGCACTGCCATTTAAAAAATATCTAAAATCCCCGCTTGGCATTTGCAGAATCTATCGCTATATGCGCAAATGCGGGGATTTTGACGCCGTGCTTGATATGCAAGGACTGCTAAAATCAGCACTCATTGGGCGAATGCTAAAAAGCAAAAAATTTGTGGGGTTTGGTGCTCGTGGATGCCGTGAGCGTGTGGCAAGCGCGCTATATTCGCAGTGCGTGGATATTTGCTATGATGCAAATATTTTGGCGAGAAATTTTGCGCTAATTTTTAGCGCAGTAGTGGGGGATTTAGGCGAGATTCTACGAAATAAGGACGCAGAGTCGCAAGAAAACGCCATTATGAATTTAGATAAATTTCGCAAAATGCGCCATTTAAAAAGCGATGGATTTGGGATAGATTCGCAGAATCTAGCGGACTTTGGCGATGAATTTTTAATGCACCAAAAACTCGCATTGCAAAATAAAAGTAGCGATTTTTCAAGCAAAGCAAAAAGATTTTTATTTATCATCGAGGCGTCAATCACGGAAAAAATCTATCCAATCGCCAAATTTATCGCCCTAGCAAAAATGCTAAAAAAGCACTTTGAAAACATAAATATTTATGTAGTTTGGAGTGAAAATGAAAGTGGCGCAAATGCCCTTGTTTGCGAACTAAAATCACAAAATATCAACGCCACAAAACTCCCAAAACTTGACTTTAATAACATAAAATTTGTGCTAAAAAATATGGATGTGGTGATTGGCGGAGATACGGGGATTACGCATTTAGGATGGGTGCTTGGCGCAAAAACCATCACACTGCTAGGCAATGCAGGGGAATCTAGTGGCAAAAATATGCGCCACACGCGACTAAAACGCATTTTGCTTGGCAATCCTTATGTTTTAAGCAAAAGCGGGGATTTTGAGATTGGCACGATTGCGCCAAGTGCGATTTTTGCGTGTGTGGCGCGGAATATGGAGTAGATTCTGCGATTTTTTGTGATTTTTTGAGTAGATTCTGCGATTTTTGAGTAGATTCTGCGAAATTCCTATGTCGTCATTGCGAGCGAGTGAAGAGAGCGTGGCGTCTGTGCGAAGCACCGACCCACACTTGCAAATCCAAGATTCTGCGAATTGCACTAAAAACGCAGAATCTAAGCGCATTTTAAATTTAGATTCTGCGATTTAGTTGCAAAATCTAGCGCAAAATCTTATACAAAATAAATTCATCATTTTTATATATTTCAACAAAATTTTCTTGTTTTGAAAAATCCCCATTATACGCCAAAGCAAAGTCGCACCCGCTAAAATCATCGCTTCGATAAACACTTATGCGATTTGTATTTAAATACAGCACACGAGGTTTGAAAAATGCAATCACAGCGTCCTTTGGCGTCCTTTGCTTGATAAAATCATACGCACCCTTCGCATTTTCGCTAAATGCGTCATATTTTTTATAGGCAAAATTATTGTTGATATTTTGCGTGATATAAACGCAATCTTTCAGCGCAAACCACGCAATCACCACACAAAATAGCATTTTATACTTTGGTATATTCTCATATCCCATCGCACTAAAAAACACCATAAATGGCAACACGCAAAATACAAATCTAATCCCTTGCAGCGGGGGCCAAAGGATTAGCATTCCTATGCTTCCAAGCATAAAAAGTGCGATAAAAATCGTTTGCATTGCTGCCTTTTCAAACTGCAATTTTATCCCACGCAAAAATAATGAAATGCCAAAAATCACAAAAATAAACCCCATTTGCGGGACTAAATAGCTGTATTTAAAGTCAAACTTTGGCAGGGCAAAAAAATCACCAAAAATAAAAATGTAATAAATAAAATTCCTAACAATGCTTTTTACACTAATTTGCGATAAAATCTCGATATGCCCACTCCCGCCCACGCCAAGCATAGTATTTGCCATCCACACAATTAGCACAAAAATGATATATGGCAAAATATGCGGAAAAACGCAAAATAGATTTTTTTGCGCTAGATTCTGCGATTTTGGCATAAAACGCAGAATCTGCCCTTTATAGCGAAGCAAAATGATGATTTGACAAAGCATTAACGCCAATATAATAACAATGCCATTATTTCGCGTCAAATACGCAAATGAAGCAAAAATCCCACCAAAAATCGCATACTTAAAATTTACTCTATTCTGCCCCCCCTATTTGCTATTTTCGCAGAATCTAGCGTAGATTCTGCGAAATTCGCGAGATTCTGCGTTTTAATTTGATTTGTAGAATCTAGCAAACTTCCAAAATAAATCACAGAAATAAAACTAAAAAGCATAAAAGGGATATCGCTTAAAATATTATTATTAAACTCCAAAAAGATAGGATTTAGCGCGAAAAACAGCACTGCGATGGCACTTATTTTAGCACTCATAAATCGTCTGCAAAAATTATAAAAAATCACAATAAAAATCCCATAAAGCACGCAAAATAGCACCTTAAACGCCACCAAATTAAATCCAAAGATTTTATAAATCGGCGCAAGAAGCAAGCTAGTCCCCCACGGATAAATATATGGACCAAACCCACTAGCACTATTTTTTATAATGTAAGTGTTGTTTTGAACCTGCAATGGGATATTTCCATCGACAAGTGCGATACTTTGAGCGATATATTGCGAAAAATCGCCACCCCAATTATGCCCATTATAAAGCATTAGCGCACTTAAAATAATCGCCACCAAACCTAGTAAATACGGCATTTAATCCACCTTTTTGCAAAAAATCAAAGGCGAAATTATAACATCTTTAAGATTTTTGCGCTATTTTTTGTGCTACAATAGCGACTTTTATTTCAAAAATTAAGGAAAAATGATGAAACGAACCTATCAGCCACACAACAAACCGCGCAAGACCACGCACGGCTTCCGCGCTAGAATGAAAACAAAAAACGGACAGCGAGTGATTCGCGCAAGACGCGCAAAAGGCAGAAAGCGACTTGCAGTTTAGGGCGCAATTTAGCGCAAAATTGGACTTAAAATAAAGGCGAATCGTGCAAATGCTAAAAACTACAAAAGAATTTGACTTTGTGTATAAAAATTCCTATAAATTCCGCACAGAAACGCTTGATGTTTGCGCCTTAAAGCCAAATTTGGTGGCGCAATTTTGCGCGAAATTTGGGCGGATTTCTAGTGATTTTGTAGGATTTAGTGTGAGTAAAAAAGTGGGCATTGCGGTGGAGAGGAATCTAATCAAAAGGCGATTACGCGCTATTTGCAGAGAATTTTTTAATAATGGCAATTCGTCTCTTGCGCGACCTTCGCGGGAGCTTGAAAAATTCTCATTCGATAGGCGACTAGTCTTATCTCAATCGAATTTTTCGGCGCAACCCACGAATCTCACGCAAGATACTAGAATTGCGAACGATTCAAAAGATTCGTCATTGCGAGGCGAATCGATAGATTCGCCGAAGCAATCTACAAATTTTTGCGATAGCAAAAATGATAAAAATCAATCGTGCGAAGCACCCAAAACTCGCCCGCTTCGTGGTGCAAAAAATCGGGAGCAAACGAGCAGTAGTGCGAGTGCCGATTTTTTGCTAGAAGCGGAAAAGCGAGGCACTCCCCCTAAAAGCGAAAAGCGGCAGCTTTTGGGGACACAATTTAATAGTCGGGGGGAGCGGGAGCGGGGTGCAGCCCTTTTGCGAGAAGATTCAAGTGAATCAAAATGGCAAAATGGCGAATCTAATGCAGATTCATCATTGCAAAATTACGATTCATATAATGCAGATTCGCGGGTTTTGGATGGTTGCTTCACTGCGTTCGCAAATCCTGTGGATTGCTTCGGCGATAAATCGCCTCGCAATGACGAAGTGAGTGCAAATTGCCACGATTTGCAAAACAAATTTTGCGATGACAAAAATCGCACGAATCTCATCTGCATTTTTATTGCAAAAAATGGGATTTTGCAAATGCCCTTTAGTGCGCTAAAAGAGAGCATTTTTGCCACGCTAAAAAGGCAAGTTTTGTTTATGAATCGCAATGCTTATCAAACAAAAAATGCGCTAGATTCTGCGAATTTACCCAAAAATAGGCGAGATTCTGCTAATCGAAAAAATATCGCATTAGATTCTGCGATTTTGCGTCACAAAGCACAAAAGGGCAAAATATGAAAATTTTAGCATTTTACAAACGCTTTGTTTCGCCATTTTTGCCACCGGCGTGTAGGTTTTATCCCACCTGCTCGGAGTATGCGGCACTTTGCTTTCGCTTTGAAAGTCCTGCAATCGCGCTCTTTAAGTCGTTTGCGCGGATTTTAAAGTGCAATCAGCTTTTTAAAGGTGGCATTGCCTATCCAAAAATAAAGGTAGATTTTTCACACTCGATTTTTTGGCAAAGGCAGTGCCACAGGGATAAAATCGCATTTTATTTTGTCCCCTGCGACAAGCAAAAATTTTACATCATCAAATCACTCAAAGGATAAAAATGAATAACAAAACACCCAATACACGCATTTTTACGGCGATAATTTTGTCGCTAATTTTTATCGTCCCGTATATGTATTTTTTCGCGCCACAGACGGAGCTAGATGGCGATGCGAATGCCACGATAAAAAGCGTAAATAATATAAATAATGCGCTAGATTCTGCACCAAATGCGACAGATTCTACGAATACGCCAAATTTTGAAGCGACTTCTGCACCAAGCAATTCAAATGCGCCAAGTGCGCCTGATTCTAAAATCCAAAATGCAAGTGCGCCAAATGCCCCAATTAGCGATGATTCAACAAAAATCATTAGCGTGGTGAAAAGCGATAAGGCTGAATTTCACATCGATGAGTTTGGGCGCATTCACAAGGCACTTTTAAAAGAGCATAAGTTCGCAAATGACGATGGGACGCCACTAAATTTGTTTGATGACAAAAGCATAAAGCCCTTAGAACTGCGCTTTCAAAACAAAGAAGTGAATGCCAAAGCGTTTTCTACGCCTTACAGCGCGGATATTGCGGAAGTTTCGCTAGATAAAAGCACGGATTTTAGCGGAGATTCAGCAAAAACAATCACTTTGACACAGAATTTAGGCGAAATTAAGGGACTTGGCGCAATCACTATCAAAAAAATCCTAACTTTTTATGATGATTTTAGCTATGACATAAAGATTGAGTTAAGCAAACCGCTAAATTACTATGTGGCGAATGGTTCGCGCCCTGTGGCAGATTCAAGTGCGTATGTGTTTAAAGGTGTGATTGTCAAAAAAAGCGATGAAACGCTTGAAAAAATCGAAGAGGGCGATGATATAAAGGGCGAAAATACCGCATTTAGCAACGCGCATTTTATCGCAAGTGCGGATAGATATTACACCACGCTTCTTTTTAACAAAAGCGGAGCGGTAAATGCGATAGTCGATACAGGTAGCAATGGCAATCATTTATCATACATTTATCTAACGGACAGCGCGGAGTTTAGCGGGTATATCGGTCCTAAAAATTACAAGGATTTAAAGGCGATTTCGCCTAGCCTCACTGATGTCGTGGAGTATGGCATCATCACATTTTTTGCAAAACCGCTATTTTTGCTACTTGCGTGGCTTTTTGGCATTTTTGCAAATTGGGGGTGGGCGATTATTGGACTAACGCTGATTGTGCGAATCGTGCTGTATCCGCTCACTTACAAAGGTATGGTATCAATGCAAAAGCTAAAAGATTTGACGCCAAAAATGAAAGAGATTCAAGAGAAATACAAAGGCGATGCACAAAAAATGCAGTTGCATATTATGGAGCTGTATAAAAAGCACAAAGTCAATCCTATGGGTGGCTGTCTGCCCTTGCTTTTGCAAATCCCTGTGTTTTTTGCGATTTACCGAGTGCTTTACAATGCCGTTGAGCTAAAAGACGCTGCGTGGCTGTTGTGGGTTAAGGATTTGAGTGCGATGGACCCATATTTTATTTTGCCTATTTTAATGGGTGGCAGTATGTATCTGCAACAAAAGCTCTCCCCCACGACATTTAACGACCCTATGCAAGAAAAAATCTTTAAATTTTTGCCACTTGTTTTTACAATCTTTTTGATTACATTCCCTGCGGGGCTTATGCTGTATTGGACGGTGAATAACATTTTTTCAATATTGCAACAAATGATAATAAATAAAATGATGGCAAAGCGCAAGGCATTAGAAATTGCCGAGCACAGCGCAGAATCTAGCGTAAAATCTACCGCTGAATCTAGCGCAAAATCCAAAAAAAAGGATAAAAAATGATAAAGATATCTGCCCCAAGCGTTGAATTAGCATTATTAGAAGCCGGCAAAAAGCTAAACTGCCAATGCGTGGATTTAGAATATGAAATCGTAGAGAAGCCAAGCAAGGGATTTTTAGGCATTGGCAAAAAAGATGCGGTAATCGTGGCAAGTGTGAAAGCGAATGGAGCAAATAATTCGTTCAAAACAAATAATAATCCGTGCGAAGCACCCAAAACTCGCCCATTTTCGCAGAATCTAAACGCAAAATCTCGCTCAAATTCGCAGAATCTAAGAGATTCTTCATCCTCCAATTTTTGTCATATTGAGCGTAGCGAAATATCTCAAAAAAATAAAAGAGATTTTTCGCCCACTTCGCATTCTCAAAACGACAATATAGATTTTACGCCCGATTCTATAAATTTCTCGACAGATTCTACAAATTTCGCCCTAGATTCTGCGTCAAATATATCAGATTCTGCAAACGCCCTAGATTCTGCGCTGATTACGCAAATCAAAGATGAGATAAATGAGCTTTTTTCACATCTACCGCTTGATATCGATGAGATTCAAGTTACCGCGCTAAATAAAAACACAATCTTTGTTTTTTTCGGTGGGCGGGACGCTGCGCTTTTAATTGGCGAGCGAGGCTACCGCTACAAGGCGATTTCTTACCTTTTGCATAATTGGATAAGCAATAAATACGACTTTGGCGTCCGCTTGGAGATTGAGCATTTTTTGGTGGAGCAAGAGGCAAAAATGGCAAATTATCTTGCGCCCATCATCGAGGATTTGCGCTATTCAAATGAGAGTTTTACCACCAAAACATTTGATGGGATTCTTGCCTACATCGCGCTAAAAGAGCTACGAAGCAAATTGCGAAATAAAAGCATTACGCTCCACACAAACGAGTATGGCGAAAACTACATCATCATCACTTGACACAATAGTCGCAATCTCCACTGCAATCGGCGTTAGCGCGATTGGCATTGTGCGAATAAGCGGAGCAGACGCGCTAAACATAGCAAAGCAAATCACAAAATCGCCAGAAATCGCCCCACGATACGCGCATTTGAAATATCTCTACGATGAAAATGGCGCAGTTATCGAGAGGGGCATTGTGATTTATTTCAAAGCCCCGCATAGCTTTAATGGCGAGGATATTGTAGAGTTTCAGTGCCACGGCGGAATCGCATTGCAAAAAAAGATTGTGGCACTTTGCAAACACTTTGGCGCAAGGGAGGCGCGAAGTGGCGAATTTAGCAAAATCGCGCTTCTAAATGGCAAAATGAACTTATCGCAGTTAGAAAATGTCGCAAACCTAATCGCCACGCAAAATGAGAGCGCGTTAAATCTCATCGCACAAAATCTAAAAGGCGATTTGCAAGATGCCATCGATGATTTTAGGGAGCAATTACTTGGCATTTTAGCCCAAAGCGAGGCGTTAATCGACTATGCCGAAGATGAGATTCCGCAAGATTTAGGCGCGAATCTAGACGCAGTTGAATCTAAACTTCGCGCAATTCACGCGCACTCCAAATCAATGCAGCACATTATAAACGGGCACAAACTTGCAATCATCGGCAAACCAAATGTCGGCAAAAGCTCCATTTTAAACGCACTCACTTTAAAAAATCGCGCCATTGTTAGCGAGATTGCGGGGACTACGAGAGATAGCATTGAGGCGCAAATCACTATCGAAAATCAAGTCATAACGATAATCGACACAGCTGGGATTCGCGCTAGTAGCGAGGAAATCGAAGCATTGGGCATCGCAAAAAGCAAAGAAATCGCAAGGGAAGCAAGTATCATTTTGGCGGTATTTGATGGAAGCAAGGATTTTGATGATAGGGAAATATTGCAGATTTTAGGCGAAAATGCGGGAAAAATCATCATCGTAGCGATTAACAAAAGCGATTTGGATAGACGGCTTGATATGTCGCATTTTAGCGTGTATCAGCCCATTTTCGTTAGCACAAAAAATGATAGCGTTTTTGAGATTCGCGAAGTTATTGCAGAGGCGATTTCGCTAAAACCACAAAATGATGAAAGCGTGATTTTAGGTTCGGCAAGGCAGTTAGAATGCGTCGAGGGTGCGATAAATGCCTTGCAATCAGCGCGGGAGAATTTGGGTGATTTTGAGATTTTTTCACTCCACATAAATTGCGCGATTAAAGCACTTCAATCTATCACAAAGCCCTATAATTACGATGAAATGTTAGATAAAATGTTTGGCAATTTTTGCTTGGGGAAATAAATGCCATTAGCAAATCGGGGGGGGGGGAATTACATAAAAATGCGCTAGATTCTGCGAATTTCGTGCGAGATTCTGCGAATTGCGATATTTTCGCAGAATCTAATTCGCAAAATACCCACCCCCTAACCCCCTCCGCAAGGGAGGGGGAATCTTTGGATTCTGCGAATTTTTATTCACTTTGTCATTTTGAGCGTAGCGAAAAATCTCAAAAAAACAGAGATTCTTCGCTTTGTGCTTTGCCTCCGCGCGAGAATGACAAAAATATATCTCAAAATGACAAAAATCACAAAATTTTCGCACTTTCCTTTGCCGTGATTTTTGGCGCAAACTGCTTGTGCTTTGCCCTAATTCTTATTTTGCTTTATCTTTATGACCCACTGCAAATGTTTCACAGACCCATTTTTCGCGCGCAGACCTTTCATAGCGACATTCGCCTGCAAGCAAGGGGCATAATTGAATTTGCGGAGTTTGATAGCGTTATTTTGGGAAGTTCGATGCTAGAAAATACCCCACTTAGCGAGGCGGGGGCGATACTTGGCGGAAAGTGGGTAAATTTAAGCATTCAAGGAAGCGATTTTGCGGAGCGAAAAATTGTGCTAGATTCTGCGATGAAGCGCAAAAAAATTAGGCAGATTATACTTTCGCTTGATATCTACACTCTGCTAAATGGCGATATTGAGGGGCAAAATCGCCTAGATTCTGCGACTTATAACCGCAGAATCTCCAAATATTTGAATATGAAATCCATAAAATGCGCGATTTTTTGGAGTAAAAGTGCCGAGTGCGTGGGCGATAAAAAGGATTTAGAGACGCTAACAAATGATATTTATCGCTCAAATAAAGCGCATTTTGGCGGAGTTTCGCGGTGGGGAGAGTGGCAGAAAAATACCGCTAAAACCGCAATTAGGCAATATCTAAAAAATGACTTTCATCCGCAAAGCACGCAAAAAACGCGACTAAATTTTGAAGCACAAAAAATCTATTTGCAAAAAAATATTTTGCAAACCATTCGCGCAAATCCGCAGAGTGAATTTCATCTCATTTTCCCGCCCTATCCGCGCATTTTTTACGCACTTTTTCCAATGCAGGAAATGTATCACAAAGGGCGAAATGGAAATGAAATTTTCGCAGAATCTGCGGAGATTCTGCGATATTTGGTGGGCGAAGTGGCAAACCTTAAAAATGCGAAAATTTACGGATTTGATGATTTGAAATACGCCGATAATCTCGCAAACTACTGCGATTGGGCGCATTATAATGTGGATATGAACTTAGCGCAAATTCGTGCGATTGCGGATAAATCGCACATTTTGACACCGCAAAATATCGATGATTATTTAAACGCACTCGCAAAGCATATCAAAAATTACGATACTGCGCCATTTCTTTCAGAACTTGGGGTGTAAAAATGGGATTTGGGGCGAAGTGAAAACAACGAAGCAGTCCAAAAAATAATATGGATGGTTGCTTCGCTACGCTCGCAAATTATATGGATTGCCACGATTCTGCTATCGCAGAATCTCGCAATGACTGAAAATAATGCACTAGATTCTGCGAATCGCAGAATCTTACGCAAAAATCGCAGAATCTTACGCCAAAATTTAAAGCAGATTCTGCGAAATATAAGATTCTGCGAATTTCGCAGAATCTAAACTGCAAAATTATGAAAATCCCTTGCATATTTAAGTTTTTTTATTTTACAATCGCAAGTTTAATTTTAAAGGATAAAAATGACACATTCAACATTCGCGCACCCGTATTTTGGGGCATTTATGCTATTTGTGATTACGATTGGGGCATTTAGTGCTACGCTTTGGATTCAGCGGTATTTGAGTAATAAACTCGCTTCAAAATCCCGCGAGAAGCTAAAAGTCAGCACCTATGAATGCGGAGTCATCGCAAACCGCCAGCAAAACCGCATATCCACGCATTATTATTTAATCGCTTTGCTTTTCATACTTTTTGATGTAGAAATCATTTTTATGTTTCCGTGGGCGGTGAATTTCAAGGCATTAGGGATGTTTGGATTTGTTGAGATGATTTTATTTATCGCACTTTTAACGCTTGGATTTATTTATGCGTGGAGAAAGGGGGCATTACTATGGCAGAGTCTCAAATAACGCTAACTAGCGTGGATAAACTGATAAATTGGGCGACTACAAACTCGCTTTGGGCGATGACTTATGGGCTTGCGTGCTGTGCGATTGAGATGATGGCGACAGGCGCATCTCGCTATGATACCGATAGATTTGGCATTATTTTTAGGGCGTCTCCGCGTCAAAGCGATGTGATGATTGTCGCAGGGACGGTTACCAAAAAGCACGCCGAATTTGTGCGCCGTTTATATGACCAAATGCCTGAGCCAAAATGGGTGATTTCGATGGGTAGCTGCGCAAATACAGGCGGTATGTTTAATACTTATGCCACCGTGCAGGGCGTTGATAGGATTATCCCTGTTGATATTTACCTGCCCGGCTGTGCTCCGCGCCCTGAGACTTTGCAATACGCGCTAATGATTTTACAGCAAAAGATTCGCGCTACAAAAGCGGTGAAAACCCCGCAAAAAAAGCGAATGATTTAATTTCAAGGTATAAAAATGCAGAATCTACAAAAAAAAGTCTATCATAAAAATCGCTTTCAAACGCCCTGCGAGACGCCAAAAGTAAGCGTGAAAAATAGCAAATTTGAAGGCATTTTGGCGCTAATGGATAGTCGCATAAAGATTATTGAATCCTTTATCGAGCTAGGCAATTTAGTCGTGCGTGTGGAGCGACACGATATTTTGGAGGCATTAGAGATTTTGAAGGATTATGGATTTGATATTTTGAGCGAGTTAAGCGCAATTCATTTGAGCGATGATAGATTTGAAGTTTTTTATCAACTTTTATCGATGGATAAAGTCGCCCGTGTGCGCGTAAAAACAATCACTGATAAAGAAATAGATTCAGCGACTAAAATCTATCGAAACGCCCTTTGGTGCGAGAGAGAAGCTTATGATATGTTTGGCATTCGCTTTTTAAATCACCCGCATTTAAAGCGACTAATTATGCCTGATGATTGGAGCGGACACCCCTTGCGAAAGGATTATCCATTGCAAGGCGATGAAGACGCGCAGTGGTATGAGATTGACAAAATATTTGGCGTGGAGCATAGGGATAGCGTGGGCGCGGAAAATCGAGATTCTGCGTTTGTCGATGAAAGCGATACGATGAATTTTGCCCTTGCGGGATTTGAAGTGCCAAAGGGCGCAAAAGCAAAAAGCGCAAGTGATGAGCCCACAGAAATCCGCTACCAAGAAAAAGATGGCGTTTTTGTCGTTACCAAATTTGACAAAGCAAAGCAAAAGCAATTAGACAAAAGGCGATAAGATGAAGCAAATTTACACGAAGCTAAAACCGCAATTTGAAAATATCGCCTTTGAGCGCGATGATGATAAGATGATATTAAACTTCGGTCCCCAGCACCCTAGCGCACACGGGCAGTTGCGGCTGATTTTAGAATTAGATGGCGAGCTAGTTACCAAAGCCACGCCTGATATTGGATATTTGCATCGGGGTATGGAGAAAATGGCAGAAAATATGATTTATAGCGAATTTATCCCCACCACCGATAGAATGGACTATATCAACGCCACTTCAAATAATTATGCCTTTTGCGCGAGTGTGGAGAAACTGCTTGATTTGCAAATCCCGCTCCGCGCGCAAATAATCCGCACAATGCTTTTAGAAGTCAATCGCATTATTTCGCATTTATTTTTCATCTCCGTGCACGCGATGGATGTGGGCGCACTATCGATTATGCTTTATGGATTTAAAGAGCGAGAATATGGACTAGATTTAATCGAAGATTATTGCGGGGCGAGACTTACGCATTCAAGCATTCGAATCGGCGGTGTCCCGCTTGATTTACCGCAAAATTGGTGCGAGAATTTAAGCGCATTTTTGGATAGACTACCAAAAGAAGTCGGGCGTATCGAAAATCTACTAGATAAAAATCGCATTTGGCGAGCGAGATTAGAAAATGTCGGCAAGGTTAGCGCAGAGATGGCAAAAAAGTGGGCGTTAAGTGGCGTAATGCTCCGTGCTAGTGGCTTTAAGTGGGATATTCGCAAAGAAGAGCCCTATGAAGTTTATGGCGAAGTGGATTTTGATGTGCCTTATGCGAATGATGGCGATTGCTATGCAAGGTATTTGCTGTATATGGAAGAGATTCGCCAATCTTCGCGCATTTTACGGCAACTAATTGATATGTATCCAAAATCGCCAAAAGAGATTATCGCAGATTCGCCACAATTTATCTCCGCGCCAAAAGAGCAGATTATGACGCAAAATTACTCGCTAATGCAGCATTTCGTGCTAACCACGCAAGGAATGCGCCCACCAAAGGGCGAATCCTACGCCCCCACCGAATCGCCCAAAGGCGAGTTAGGATTTTTCATAAACTCCGATGGAGAGCCATATCCATATCGCCTAAAAGTCCGTGCGCCAAGCTTTTATCATTGTGGATTGTTGCAGGATTTATTGCCCGGGCATTATTTGGCTGATGTGGTGACAATCATTGGCTCGACAAATATCGTATTTGGCGAGATTGACAGGTGAGATTAGGTAGGGCGAAGCGATGAAACGATTTGATTTACGGCATTTGGGAGCGGACTTTGGGGTGAGAATGTGTGAGATTGTGGAGGCAGAGCTAAAAAATGGCGAAATTGGGATTTTTCTTTTTGAAATTGGAGATTTTAGTAGCGTAGAAAAAAGCGCGAATTTAGTGGCGCAAAATGGCTGGACGCTGATGAATTCATTGCGTTTTAATGAAGTGGATTGGAGTATTGTGGTGAAAAAAGCCCCGCAAGATTCTTCGGTAGAATCTAGCGCAGAATCTAATGCAAAAATCGCAGAATCTAGCGCAGAATCCGCCCCACATTGTCATACTGAGCGTAGCGAAGTATCTCAAAGAGATTCTTCGGTCGCTTCGCTCCCTCAGAATGACAAAAAATCCGCAGAATCTAACGCAGAATCCGCAGAATCTCCAAAAGCGAGTGAAAAATGATTAGCAAATCCGCGCTAAAAAATTATGATTTTATCATTACACTTGGCTTTTACAGCCCCGCGCTACTCTCAAAATGCAATGTGTGCTTTTATCCATTTTTAGATTGCGAAGCGGATTTGTATGTGCGCTATGAAGTCGGCACAGAAGAGGGCGTTGTGGCGTTGTTGCTATATGAATTTGCCGACATTAGCGCGGATTCAAAGTTGAGAGAGTTTATAAACGCCCTTGATTACGGCTATTTGAGCGCGGAATCAAATGTAAGCGAAGAGGAATTAAGCGAAATCAAAAATCAAATCCGCACGCACAAAAAACCTTTGCTTTTGGTAGGCGATGATATTTCGCACCACGCGCAAAAAAGCAATATTTTAAATATGCTATCCGCGCTAAAATCGCATTCAAATTTAGAAGTGATTTGCGCTGAAAATTTGCCAAGCGATTTTGTGCTAAATTTGCCTACGAATCTCCCCGAATATAATGGTTGCGTGATTTTTGTGGCGCAAGATTCAAATGCGGTTTCACGCGAATCAAGCGCGGATTCAAAGCAAGATTCGCACGAATCAAATACGAATCCCACACTAAAAATCTCACGCGAATTTGCCCGTGCGTGGGGATTGAGCGATTTGCAAGAGATTAGATTTGCATTAGATTCGCAAGAGATTTGCGCTACTTGCAAAATCGATAAGGATTTTGGCGGGGTTATTGGCGTTTTTGGTGGCGCAGAATCTAAAAGCTATCCATTTAAAACTATCGCAATACAAAGGCATTAAAATGGCAGAAATCACAATCAATAATCAAAAAATCACCGCAAACGAGGGCGAATACTTGCTAAATGTCGCTCGGGCAAATGGCATTTTTATCCCCGCGATTTGCTATTTGAGCGGCTGTTCGCCCACTTTGGCGTGTAAGCTATGTATGGTTGAGGCGGATGGAAAGCGCGTGTATTCGTGCAACGCGAAGGTAAAAGATGGTATGACAATTACCACAAACACGCCTGAAATCAATGCTGAGCGCAAAGCGATAATGCAAAGCTATTGTGTCAATCACCCGTTAGAATGTGGCGTGTGCGATAAAAGTGGCGAGTGCGAGTTGCAGGACTTTACGCTTTTATTTGGCGTGGATAATCAAAGCTATTTTGTGGCAGATTCGTTGCAAAAACTTGATTCGTGGGGGCAGGTGAAGTATGACCCGAGCCTTTGTATCCTTTGTGAGCGGTGCGTAACGGCGTGTAAGGACAATTTGGGCGAAGCGAATCTAAAAGTCATAAAAAGCGATTCAATCCCGCAATTAGATTCGGCAAAATGGAAAGAAAAAATGCCAAAAGACGCATTTAGCGTGTGGAATCGCGCCCAAAAAGGCGTGATAGGATTTGTCGGCGAAAATCCCTGCAATGACTGCGTAGAGTGCGTGAGCGTGTGCCCTGTGGGTGCGCTTGGCGTGAAATCTTTTCAATATACCACAAACGCGTGGGAGTTGCAAAAAGTGGATAGCACCTGCAATCTATGCCCTGCGGGGTGCAAAATAGTGTTAGAGGGCAAAAAGGACGCCAAAAACAAAACGCGCCTTTATCGCGTAACAAATGATTTTAATTTCAATCCTATATGCGCGGGTGGGCGATTTGGGCAAGAAATTAGTGGCGAATTGCCCATAGATTTGAGCGATGAATCGTTGCACCGTGCGATAAATGCAATTCACAATGCAAAGGCAATCAAAGTTGGCGGAAACACCACAAACAACGAAGCAAAATTTTTGCAAAGCCTAAAAAACGCGCTTGGGTTGAAGCTGATAAATGATGAGTTGGAAAATTACTTTAAGATTTTGGAGATTTTTGGCGATTCGCCCCTTGCCACGCTTGAATCGATTGCCACACAAAAGCTAATTATTAGCGTAGGCGGAAATCCAAAATACGAAAATCCCCTTGTGCGCTACAAAATCAACAACGCGCTAAAAATGCAAAAGGATTGTGCGTTTATTTTTGCAAGTGCGATTCGCGATAATTTGATGGCAAATCTAAGCAAAAAATTTTTAGAGATAATCCACACGCCAAACGCAGAATCTGCCGTGATTTTGGCGATTTGTGGGATTTTAGATTCTGCGATTTTGGATAATTTAAAAAAGATTCAAATTGGCGAAAATGAATATTATGAGATTTTTGAAAATGCAAATATAAAATATGAAGCATTTTTAGAGTTGCAAAAAATGCTTGAAAATACCGCGCCTTTGCTAATTATCGGCAGTGATTTTTATAGCAACAAAAACGCACCTTATATCGCGAATCTTTTGGCAATTTTAGCAAAGCAAAATAAAATCAAAATTCTTTTAAATCCACCAAGTAGCAATGCAAATGGGATTTATATGAATCTATCGTTAGATTCGGCGCAATCTTGCGAATCTTTGGGCGATTTGGGCGAATCTAATGGCAAATCGCAAAGCATTATCGGATGGCGCACAAAGGGCGAATTTACCTTTGATAGCATAAATGCGGACTTTGTTTTGCCCTATTTTAGCGCGATAAATGATAGCATTGTAAATTTGGATAATCGAATCTTGCCGATAAACGCGCTATTTTCTGCGCCAAAATATTTGGAAATGCTTTGCGAATCGCTAAATTTGGAGTGCGATTTGAGAGTGCCAAAATTGCAAAATTTTTATGATAATAGCGGAGCGGACAAACGCGGAGAGATTCTACCTAAAATCCGTCATTTTCAGCATAGCGAAGAATTCAAAACAGATAAAATAGATTGCTTCGATTTCGCTACGCAAAATCTCGCAATGACGCAAAGTGCGCATATTGCCTATTTGCGCGACATTACGCCACATTTTTACCCCTACACACGATTTTGCGCTCACTTCACCACGCCTTTTGGAATCTATGTCTCAAAATCTAAAATGCAAGATTTGGCATTAAGCATCGGCGCAAGCGTAGGCGATGAAGTTGCGCTAACCATAAATGGCGCAGAGATTTGCGCAAAAATCTACATTGACTTTGAAATGGAGGGCGATTTTTTTGCCATCTCGCCACAAATAGATGGCGCGATTTTGGCATTCAAAGGCGCGAAATTCGCGCAGATTGAGAGTATAAAAAAGGATAATACAAAATGAGCTTTTTAGAAATTATCATAAAAATCCTAGTGATTTTGGCGGTATTCTCGGCGTTTGCGGGATATGGGACATATTTGGATAGAAAGATTTTAGGATTTATGCAAAAGCGTTTAGGTCCCACTTATGTAGGACCCTTTGGACTTTTGCAAGTCCCAGCAGATGGGATTAAGCTCTTTTTAAAAGAAGATATTATCCCCAAAAATGCAAATGCCTTTTTATTTTGTCTAGCACCGATAATCGCCGCCGCTACGGCATTTACAGCGATGGCTCCCGTGCCGTTTTTGCCAGAATTTACGCTTTTTGGAGAGACTATTCGCCCCATTGTCGCGGACATCAATGTCGGTATTTTGTTTGTTTTAAGCGTGGGGGCGGTGGGCGCGTATGGACCATTACTTGCGGGGTTAAGCTCGGCGAATAAATACTCGCTCATCGGCGCAGCTAGGGCGGTTTCGCAACTTTTGAGCTTTGAAGTAGTAAGCGGACTAGCGATTTTATCGCCCATTATGGTGGTTGGCTCACTTTCGCTTATTGATTTAAACAACTATCAAAAAGATGGACTTTGGCTTATTTGCTACCAGCCTGTGGCGTTTTTGCTATTTTTAATCGCGGGATATGCAGAGACAAATCGGACGCCCTTTGATTTGTTAGAGCACGAAGCAGAGATTGTCGCGGGATACATCACCGAATACAGCGGATTAAAATGGGGTATGTTTTTCATCGGCGAGTATGCAAATATGTTCACTCTCTCATTTATCGTAAGTCTCGTATTTTGCGGTGGATTTAACCCCATTTGGATAATCCCGGGGGGCATTGCGATTTTGCTAAAAGTGGCGTTTTTTATATTTTTATTTTGCTGGACTAGGGCGACTTTCCCGCACATTCGCCCTGACCAGCTTATGAGTTTGTGCTGGAAGGTGCTAATGCCCCTTGCCATCGCAAATATCCTAATCACAGGCTTTGTGCTAATTTAGGGGGAGAAAATGAGCTATAAACTAATAAATTCGCCAGAAAAGCCAAGCTTTATGCGGTTTGTAAAGCGCACATTTGGACTTGACTTGCTAAAAGGGCTAAAAATCACGCTAGTTGAGTTTTTTAGCCCAAAAACTATCGCCACCATCAAATATCCATTAGAAAAAATCCCGCTATCCCCACGCTACCGCGCGATTCATAAGCTAATGCGACTATTAGAAAGTGGCAATGAGCGGTGCATCGGCTGTGGGCTGTGCGAGAAAATCTGCATTAGCAACTGCATAAAGATTGAGACGAGTTACGGGGCAGATTCGCGCAAGAAAATCACTAGCTACACGATAAATTTTGGGCGGTGCATTTATTGCGGATTTTGCGCGGAGGTGTGCCCTGAGATTGCCATCATTCACGGAGAGCGGTATGAAAATTCAAGCGAGCAAAGGGCGCATTTTGCGAATAAAGAAGTAATGCTAACGCCCCTTGATTTGGCACTGCGTGGGGATATTTGCGAGTTTGCTGGATATGGGGCTGTGAGTGAGAATGCGGATGAGTGCGTCAAACAAACGCCTACGGGGTATATTGCGGGCAATTCGTCTTTGGAGTCGCGCAATTCGTTCTCGGGTAATCATTCCGCAGATTCGGCAAATTTCGGGCATTCGCAGACCGCTAGTCTAGTCTCACACCCAAAATTTGCCGAAAACTACGAAAGCACTACTGCGATTCCTTCCGTTGTAGATTCTGCGTCCGCAGAATCTAATGAAAAAAATGCAGATTCTACGCTAGATTCTGCGAATCGCACAAAAAGCGCAGAATCTGTAAAATTCGCAGAATCTCAAAATCCCCCCTCCCTTGCGGAGGGGGCTAGGGGGTGGGTAGATTCTGCGAATGCAGAATCTAATAAAAATCAATCGTGCGAAGCACCCAAAACTCGCCCGCTTCGTGGTGCAAAAAATCGGGAGCAAGGACGCAGTAGTGCGTCCGCCGATTTTTTGCTAGAAGCGGAAAAGCGAGGCTCTCCCCCTAAAAGCGAAAAGCGGCAGCTTTTGGCGCGTAGGGGGAGCGGGGAGGGGGGTGCAGCCCTTTTGCGAGAAAAAATAAGCGAATCAAATGCTAAAAATGGCGAAAATATCGTAGATTCTGCGAATCTAAAAAGAGATTCTTCGCCTACGGCTCAGAATGACAATATGGAGGTAGATTCTGCGAATCGCACAAAAAGCGCAGAATCTGCAAAATTCGCAGAATCTAATCCGCAAAGCACCATCGCGCAAAAAGGGGGCGAGTAATGTTAGAATTCATCTCATTTTATCTTTTTGCGATTTTAGTCATCGCGTCATTTAGCGTTGCCGTTTTGAGTGCGAATATTTTGTATTCGATGAGTGCGCTAGCGGCGGGTATGATTTTTATCTCGGGGCTGTTTTTCACGCTTGGAGCGGAGTTTTTAGGCGTGGTGCAAATCGCCGTTTATACGGGCGCGGTGATGGCGTTATACGCCTTTGGTATGATGTTTTTTGATAGTAGCAAAGAAGTGTGCGAATACCGCAAGCACACAAAGACAATCGCCTTTTTAAGCGTAGGCAGTGCGCTTCTTGTGGCAATCATCATTTTAATGCCACGAGTGCTAATCTTGCAAAGCACCGCTAGTGCGCAAAATCTAGGCAATGTTGAGTCACTAGGGCAACTACTTTTTACAAAATATCTTTTGCCCTTTGAGCTAGCGGCAATAATGCTCTTAATTGCGATGGTTGCGGGGATTATTTTAGTTAAAAAAGATTTGAGCGATTCAGGCGATATAAAGGACAATCTATGATAGGGTTAAATCATTATTTACTTTTAAGTGCGATTTTGTTTGCAATCGGCGCACTTGGCATTATGCGACGCAAAAATCTGCTAATGCTATTTTTCTCAACGGAGATTCTGCTAAATGCCGCAAATATCGCGCTAGTAGCGATTAGCAAATATTATGGTAATTTGGATGGGCAGATTTTCGCGCTTTTCATCATCGCAATCGCCGCAAGTGAAGTCGCTGTGGGACTTGGACTGCTGATTTTGCTATATCGAAAAAAGAAAAGTTTAGATTTGGATAATCTAAATTCTATGAAGGGTTAATATGGTTGAAATTATACTTTTTGCACCGCTGTTTGGCTCGCTATTTGCGACACTTTTTGCATTTAGCAAGAAAAATATTTTATCTGCGCTCGTGCCGATACTCGCGCTTGGAGTTGCGCTAGTTTGCGCATTTATCGCCCTTTTTGAAGTGATGCAAAATGGCGCAATTAGCGCGATTTTAAGCGAGTGGATTGTGGCTGGGCGATTTAATATCGACTTTGGCTTTGTGATTGATGGCGTTTCGTGTGTGATGATTTTGGTGGTGCTGATTGTCTCGCTGTTTGTGCATATTTATTCGGTTGGGTATATGTCGCACGATGAATGTTTCAATAAATTTTTTGCGTTTTTGAGTGCGTTTGTGTTTTCAATGCTAGTTCTTGTGATGAGCGATAATTTTTTGGGATTATTTATCGGCTGGGAGGGCGTAGGGCTTTGCTCTTGGATGCTAATTGGCTTTTGGCATAATCGCAAAAGTGCGTCCTTTGCGGCAAATGAAGCCTTTATAATGAATCGCATTGCCGATTTGGGGCTGTTGCTAGGCATTTTTCTAATCTTTTATGTATGCGGTAGTTTGAAATATAGCGTGGTGTTTGGGAGTGTGGGCGATATTGATGGCGTGATTTTGATGTGGATTGGAATCTTGCTTTTTATCGGTGCGATGGGAAAATCTGCGCAATTTCCGCTCCACACTTGGTTAGCAGACGCGATGGAGGGTCCTACGCCTGTATCTGCGCTAATCCACGCTGCTACAATGGTAACGGCGGGAGTTTATTTGGTGATTCGCGCAAATCCTATTTATGATGCAATCCCACATATCGGGCTAATGATTGCGTATTTGGGCGCGTTTGTGGCGATTTTTGCCGCAAGTATGGCATTAGTCAATAACGACTTAAAGCGCATTATCGCTTATTCGACGCTATCACAGCTTGGCTATATGTTTGTGGCTGGGGGTTTGGGATACTATGCAATCGCGCTTTTTCATCTCACCACTCACGCATTTTTCAAATCACTGCTATTTTTGGGCGCAGGAAATGTAATGCACGCGATGAATGACAAGCTAGACATAAGCAAAATGGGAGCTTTGTGGAAGCCGTTGCGATTCAGTGCGATTTTAATGATAATCGCATCGGTGGCTTTGGCTGGAATCTACCCATTTGCAGGATTTTTCTCCAAAGATAAGATTTTGGAAAGTGCCTTTGTGGAGGGGAATTTTGGGATTTATGCTGTGCTAATATTTAGTGCGTTTCTAACGGCGTTTTATAGTTTTCGACTAATAATGCTGGTATTTTTTGCGCCGAAAAATTATGAAAATGCCGAATCTGGCGTAAATTCGCACGAATCTAACGCACAAGACAACGCACATTCAAATCCACACGAAGCGTCAAAAATTATGCTTTATTCTATGACTCCACTAGCATTTTTAGCCATCATCGCTGGATTTTTTGAGCATAGTTTTATGGATTTTATTGCTAAATTCATCGCTCCAAAAGAAGCACATTTAGATTCGACAACTTTTGCGATTCTAATCGCTGTCGCGCTATTTGTAGCAATCGCTGGGATTATTTTTGCCATTTTTGTTTATCGCCCACAAAGCAAATGGTGGCGAATCGACAAAGCAAAAATACAAGAAAATTTCATCTACAAATTGCTAAAAAATCAATACTATATCCCGCACATCTATGACATAGTTTTTGTCCGCTCATACAAAGCAATCGCGGAATTTTTATGGAAAGAAATCGACTTAAAAATCATCGATTTTGTGGTGGATTTAATCGCAAAAATCTTTTTGCAAAGTGGCGAGAGTGCGAGAAAATTGCAAAGTGGCATTTTGACGCAAAGTCTTATGCTAATTAGCGCTGGGATATTTGTAATGTTGGCGATTCTCGCTATCGCTGGGATTTAGGGGGAGAAAATGGAGCATTTGTTAAATATCATTTTATTTTTACCGGCACTCTCAACTTTGCTAATGTTTAGCAATATGATGGATAAGGTCGCACTCAAATATTACGCTACAATCATCGCACTCATCGAGTTTGGACTATGCCTAATGCTTTGGTTTTTATTCGATGGGGCGGATGCGGGATTTCAGTTTGTGACGATTATCCCAATCACAAGTGGCATAAATTATTTCATCGGCGTGGATGGGATTTCGCTATTTTTGGTGGTTTTGAGTGCGTTTATCACGCTTTTGTGTATCATTTTTTTAGATAATATCAAAAATATCAAGCATTTTTTAATCGCACTTTTATTTTTAGAAACCATTATGATTGGGGCGTTTGTATCGCTAAATATGATTTTGTTTTATATTTTTTGGGAGTTATCACTCGTGCCTATGCTTTATATTATCGGCGCTTGGGGGAGCGAACGCAGAATCTATGCTTCTATCAAATTTTTTCTATACACATTTTGCGCCTCGCTTGTGATGCTTTTTGGCATTTTGTATTTTGCATATATTTACGCGCAAAGTGCTGGGGTGTGGAGCTTTGACTTGCTTGATTGGTATGCGTTGCCTTTGAATGTCGATTTGCAAAAAGTGCTATTTGTGGCGTTTTTTATCGGCATTGCTGTAAAAGTGCCTATGTTTCCGCTTCACACTTGGCTACCTTACGCACACGGACAAGCCCCCACCACAGGCTCTGTGATACTCGCAGCGATTTTGCTGAAAATGGGGACTTATGCGTTTGTGCGCTTTTCTTTGCCACTATTCCCCGATGCAAGTGTGGCTTTTATCGTGCCGATTTCGATTTTGTGTGTGATAATGGTAGTTTATACCGCACTCATCGCATTTGCGCAAGATGATATGAAGCAAGTTATCGCATATAGCTCAATCTCGCATATGGGGATTATCGTGCTAGGCACATTTGCGCTAAATGTGGAGGGGATTAGTGGAAGTGTGTTTTTTATGCTAAGCCACGGGATTATCAGCGGTGCGCTCTTTATGATGGTAGGAATGCTCTATGATAGGACGCATACCAAAATGATAGCGCACTATGGGGGTATCGCGCGTGTTATGCCAAAATACACTTTGATTTTTAGCATTTTGCTAATGGGAAGCGTGGGATTGCCCCTTACGATGGGATTTGTAGGCGAATTTTTGAGTTTATTAGGATTTTTTGGGGTGAATAAATTTATCGCATTTTTGGCTGGTAGTGGGATAATTTTGGGCGCGATTTATATGCTAAATTTATTTCGCAATGTGTTTTTAAATGAGCTAAAACCGCACAATACAAATTTAAGCGACATAAATGTGCGCGAATCTTGCGCTGTAATCCCGCTTGTCATCGTTGTGATTTGGCTTGGCGTCTATCCAAAGCCCATTTTAAGCAAGATTGACGCCTCCGTGCAGAATCTCGTCACCTTTATGAGCGAAAAAGCACTCATCGATGAAAACAAAGCATTTTTAAGTAAATTTTTGGAGGTGAAATAATGCCAGATTTTGCTTCGCTAAATATTATTAGCATTTTGCCTATGCTTGTAATTGTGCTTGGTGCGCTTGGGATTTTGTGCCTTGATATGATTTTGGGTAAATTTTATCAAGGGATTTATGTTGCTTTGAGTGTGATAATTATCGCGCTTGGTTTGTTTTCGCTACTTTATATGGATAGTTATGGGAGTGGATTTTTTGACTTTGTGGAGATTGATGGATTTAGCGTGGTGGCGCAAATTATCATTCTTTCAACCTCCATATTTTTCGTGCTTTTAAGCAAGGGCGATTATAGAGAGTTTCGCTATGCGGAGTTTTACGCGCTATTTTTATTTGTGATTGCGGGGTATCAATTTATGAGTGCCGCAAGTAATCTAATGCTTATTTTCATCGCACTTGAAGCGTCATCTCTTGCGCTGTATGCGATGATTGCGCTGAATCGCACGGATAAAGGATTAGAAGCGGCGTTAAAATACTTCACACTTGGCGCATTTGGCAGTGGATTATTCGCATTTGGATTGGTGTTTATTTATGCGAGTGTGGGGAGTTTGGATATCGCGGATTTGGCATTTGCGGTTAGCACGGCGGGGGGCGATTCGAAGTTTTTATTGCTTGGATTTGTGTTTTTGCTTGGTGCGCTTGGGTTTAAACTATCATTTGTCCCGTTTCACTCGTGGGTGCCAGATATTTATGAAGGTTCAAATCCGCCTTTGGCGTTTTATATGTCAGTTGCCACTAAAATCGCCGCATTTATCGTGGCGTTGCGTATTTTTGGGATATTTTTAGAGTTTGCATTTGCGCAAGTGATTTTATTTATCATCGTTGCGCTAACTACGACAATCCCAAACATCATCGCCCTACGGCAAAGCGATGTGCAAAGAATGCTAGCGTATAGCTCCATCTCACAGGCGGGATTTGGACTAGCCTGCATTGTGGTAGGCACAGAGCAAAGCGTTAGCGCGCTATTTTTGTATTGGATTTTGTTTGCGTTTAGCAATTTGGGGGCGTTTGGATTGCTTTGGGTGGTGCATAATAAAAAGGGTGCGCCTTTTGAGCGATTTAGCGGACTAATCAAAACCGCGCCATTACTTGCCATTTGCTTTGCGGTGTTTATGCTATCTTTGGGCGGGATACCGCCTTTTGGATTATTTTGGGGTAAAATCTTTGTCATTTCAAGTGCGATAAATAGCGGACACATCGCCCTTGCGATTATTTTGCTACTAAATAGCGCGATTGCGATTTATTATTATATGAAGTTAATAATTTTTATGTTTTTAAAAGATTCAGATTCAAATATTTTATCGCCAAAAGACAGCGCACAAATCGCAAAATCCACTCTTGCAATCACCACTATCATCGCACTTTCATTCATCGTTTGTCTCGTTTCGCTTTTGCTTCTTGGCACGATTTTATCGCATTTGGGGCAGTTTTTGGGGTTTTAGATGCGTTTGTTGCTTTTGGTGGGACTTTTTAGCGCGATTTTTGCGGTGGATTTGCAGGTGGATTATGGCGTGGAGCAAAATGCGCGTTTTGCAATTCTCACCATAAAGTCGCCAAATGCAATCCCCTGCGCTGAATCTAGCGATATAAATGGCAATGTGATTTTGATTCAATGCACCATAAACAAAGTCCCCACAAAGCCACAGCACAGGCAAAAATTAGAGTTTTTTGAAATTTATAGCGAGGTTAGAAATAAGCAATTTCATTTGTTTATCAAACCCACTAAAAAAATGCGCCTTTTTGCAAATGCCTTTGATTTAAAAAGCGATATTGCGCTACCAAAAGAGCGTCCCCAAACCGCGCAAAATTGGCAAATTATAGGGTATGAAAACGCAATCCCATTTTTGTCGAATCAAAAATATAGCGGACTAAATTTCCCCATAAATATCGTAGATTCTGCGCCTTTTGTCATCGGGGAGTTGAATATTGATGCAAGTCCGCTCGCGTTTGAAGAGGGCGCGGATTTTAGCGCGTTTTTGGCACTTCGCAATAATTTTGAAAACAAAAACTACGCAGAGGCAATCAATCTCGCCGATAATATTACGCAAAACTACGCAGAGAGCATATTTTCACGCGATGCGCTACTTTATAAGATTCGCGCGATGGATAAAATAGACAATCCGCCAGATGATGTGATAACTCTCGCAAAGTCGTGGATTAAGGCATTTGGCGCGGATACAAATGTGCCCGAAGTGCTTTATATCATCGGTAGCAATTACAGCAAACTTCGCATTTATGCGGAGGCAAAATATTATTTTAACCGCATTTTAGATGAGTATGAAAGCTCCAAATACGCGCAATACGCGCTTGTAGGTTTGGCGCAGAATCTCGCTCAAAACGGCGATAAACGCCAACCGCCCATTTTGTATGCAAAGGCATATCAAAATGCAAGGGATTTGGATTCAGCGAGTTTTGTGGCACTTGCTTGGGTGGAGTTTTTACTAGCAAATGATGATAAAAAAAATGCAAGAAATTTGATTAGCAAAGTGTTAAATGCAAATCCAAAATATTTTTTAGATGATACAAAAAAAAGCGTGAAAAACTTCGAGCTGTGGGCAAATTATGGATTTTATGATTTGAGTGCTATGGCGGGAGAGTTTATGCTACCAAATTTAGAAAATGACGCTTTTAAAGAGCACTTAATGCTACAAATCGCGCAGTGGTATGAGAGCGCGAAAATGCCAGATGACGCATATCGCGTAAATAGCGAGTTTCTAAAAATCTTTGCTGAATCAAATCAAAAAGATAGCGTAAAAACTCGCGCTGATAATTTGCTCTTTGCCACAAATGAAGGCGATAAAGAAAAGCAAATCGCGCAGTTTGATTACATTATCCAAACTTACCCAAATAGCCAAAATGCCAAACTTGCCTACGCCAAAAAAGCGCAGAATCTATTTGATTTAGGGCGGTATGCGGAGGTGGTGGCGATAAAAGCGCATTTGGATAAAGATAGCGACGCGTTAAAAAAGTCCTACGCCGCGCTAATTGAGCGTGAAAAACTATGTGAAAAAATTATCCCACTTTGGGAGCAAATGCCACTAGTCACCAAAAACGCAGAATCTGTCTTTGAGTGCCTATTTCGCGCAAAGGCATTCACACAAGCGCGGGATTTAAACGCGCAAATGCGTGATGGCGACAAAGCGCAGTGGTTGCATAATGAAGCAAGGGTGCATTTTGCGCTTGGCGACTTTGAACGCTCAAAATCGGCGAGTAGAGATGCGATGAGTTTGGCAAAAAATATTCAAGCGAAGCTAAAAATGGGCGAAATTTTATTTTTCTCACAAGCTCAGCTCAATCAAAAAAATGATGCAAAAAGCACATTTAATATATTGCAAAATCTCTCCCCCAAAAATCGCGCTCTAATCCCGCTATATAAAGAAATGTTGCACTTTGCGCTAAATGATAATGATAATATCGCGATTGAAAAATACGCAAAAGATTTGATTGCCTTGCAAAAGGCGCATAAAACTTATGAATTTTCGCCCTTTGCGGAGTTAAGCTATGCTGATGTGCTTTTTAGCGACAATCGATTTAGCGAAACGCTAAAAGTGCTCTCAATTTTGCATAACGCAAATAGTGCCGAAGCACAAAAGGCGCATTATTTGCGTGGCTCAGCGCATTATGAGCTAGGCGATAATAAAAGCGCAAAGGCGGAGTTTGAGAAGTGCGCCAAGATTAAGGGGGAGTTTGAAGGCGTTTGCAAAATGGCGTTAGAAAAATTTTAAAGGATTGAGGATGATAGATAGCACGAGCAGTGGGACTTTCCCGTATATGATGGGAGGATTTAACGGCGCGGAGTTTTTA
>NZ_JBSIUQ010000015.1:0-56931 GCF_053654695.1 Helicobacter sp. 23-1044 | reverse complement strand
CGTGTGAGATTCTGCGCATTTTGCAGAATCTAATTTATGGATTGCCACGATTTGCCTTTGGCAAGTCTCGCAATGACGGGATTTTTTAAGATTCTGCGATTCGCAGAATCTAAATGAAAAATTGCCAAAATCGCAGAATCTAAATTAGAATTACCCACCCCCTTAATCCCCCTCCGCAAGGGAGGGGGAACAAAAAGCAGATTCTGCGAATCGCACGAAAAACGCAGAATCTACCCTAAATCTCGCAGAATCTTCGCACAAATCTAGCGCAAATCATACCCCATCTAAAATCCCAAGTTCTTCGATTTTGGCGCGAATCGCTTCGTATTGGCGCAGTTTTATGTAGTTTTGCAAGTAGCTTTTTACCCAATATGGCACATTTTTGCTTGAACCCCAATTATTCACGCTTTGCTGACTTATGCCAATCATTTCGGCGAACTCTTTTTTGCTCAAATTTGCCCGTGCTAACAATATTTTTAACTCTTTTGCGCCTAGCGTTTCCATTGAAAAGCATATCAGCAAAAAATATTCCTAATTTAACGAAAATTATACTCTTTTGATTATATTTTAAGAAAATAATATAATCTTTTTAGTATATTTTAAGAAAAAATTAAGATTAAAACAATATAATTGCGTTTTTAATTTTATTTCACAAAGGGAAACTATGCAAAGGACAGATTCAAAGGCAAATGCGAAGGCGCAATCCAAATCCACAAACAAAAAAGACGAATTTTCAAAGCTGAAAATTTTGGCGTTGGAGCTAAAAAATATGCAGCTTCAACTGCTAAAAGATTTAAACAAAGGCGATTCATACAAAGCGAATCTTAACGCACGGGCAGCAAATATGGAATGTTAGGGATAAATTAAGGCGATTTGACTTAAATAAATTTATATTGCTAAACGCAAGTAAGTTTATAAGATTGCTATCAACTTTTTGATTTTTTATCAAAACTATGCTATATTTGCTAAATATTTTTTAAAATTAAGGAGCAAATATGAGCAAAAAACATTCATTTCAAACGGAAATCACGCAGTTATTGGACTTAATGATAAACTCTTTGTATTCAAACAAAGAGATTTTTTTACGCGAACTCATCAGCAACGCCTCTGACGCGCTTGATAAGCTAAACTACTTGACGCTTAGCGATGAGAAGTTTAAAAACATTGAGTTTAAACCCCAAATTACGATAAATTTCGATGAAAAAAAGGGCGTTTTGAGCGTTGAGGACAATGGCATAGGAATGAGTGAAAAAGAGCTAGTCGAAAATCTAGGCACGATTGCAAAAAGCGGGACAAAGAGCTTTTTAAACGCATTAAGTGGCGACAAAAAGAAAGATTCGGCACTCATCGGGCAGTTTGGCGTGGGATTTTATTCAAGTTTTATGGTGGCTTCCAAAGTCATCGTAACCTCCAAAAAGGCTTCAAATAAGGCAAAAGACGACAAAGCATTCGCTTGGATTAGCGATGGCAAGGGCGAATACGAAATCGGCGAGTGTTTAAAGGACGCATTTGGCACAAAAATCGAGCTTTATTTAAAAGATGATTGCAAAGAGTTCGCAAATCGATGGCGAATCGAAAACCTAGTCAAAAAATACTCCGACCACATCGCATTTCCTATCATTTTGAATTACGAATCAACCGAAACAATCGCAGAATCTAACACAGATTCTGCGAATGATTCAAACAAAGATTCTGCAAAAAAAGAAAAAATCGTGCAAAAATCTGAGCAAATCAACAAAGCAAAGGCACTTTGGAAAATCCCCAAAGCAGAGCTAAAAGAGGCTGATTATGTGGAGTTTTATCAAAATTTAAGCCACGATAACACCGCACCACTAGCCCACATTCACACCAAAGTTGAGGGCAATTTGGAATATACGACACTCTTTTTTATCCCCGCACGCGCGCCTTTTGACCTATTTCGCGTGGATTATAAAAGTGGCGTGAAACTCTATGTAAAGCGCGTTTTTATCACGGACAACGACAAAGAATTGCTCCCGCAATACTTGCGATTTGTGCGTGGAATCATCGACAGCGAGGACTTGCCACTAAATGTGAGCCGTGAGATTTTGCAACAAAACAAAATTTTGGCAAATATCAAAAGCGCGAGTGTGAAAAAGATTTTGGGCGAAATTGAAAAACTATCAAAAGACACCGAAAAATACAAGATTTTTCACAAAGAGTTTGGAAAACTGCTAAAAGAGGGGCTTTATAGCGATTTTGAAAACAAAGAAAAATTGCTAAATCTCTGCCGATTCACCACCACAAAGGGCGATTTTGTCGCACTAGCGGACTACAAAGCAAATGCCAAAAATGACAACATTTATTATCTAATGGGCGCGGATTTGGAGCTACTAAAAAGTTCTCCATTGCTTGAAAAATACAAAAAAGATGATATTGAAGTTCTGCTTTTAAGCGATGAGATTGATAGCTTTGTGATGCCAAGTGTAGGCGAATTTGAGGGATTGCAGTTTAAAAATATCGCAAATGAAACTAACGATGAGATTGATGAATCCACAAAAGCAGAATGGACGAGTTTTTTGGAGGAAGCCAAAAAGATTTTGGGTGAAAAAGTCGCCGAAGTTAAACTCTCAAATCGCCTTGATAAATCCCCTGTGTGCGTCATTTCAAAGGAATCAAATCCAATGATGGAAAATCTAATGCGCCAAATGGGACAGGAATACAAAGAGGAAGCACCAAACTTTGAGATTAACCCACAGCACGAGATTATCGCTAAATTAAAGGCGTTAGATTCTGAGCAAAAACGCGCGGATTTGATTCACCTGCTCTTTGATAGCGCGAAACTGCTTGAAAAAGGCAGTATAGAGGACGCGAATCTATTTAGCGAACGACTAAATAAGCTAATTATTTCTAGTATTTAGAGATAAATTTTTAAGCGATTCTGCGTGTGTAAGAAGCGTGGAATGTAGATTCTGCGAATTTGTGACATCTAAAAATCGCAGAATCTAAATAAAATCACAAAATCTAATAAAAATCGCAGAATCTGCGCTAGATTCTGCACTTTTGGGTAATTTTCGCGGAATCTAGCGAGAAATTTGGCAAATTTGGCAAGTTAGATTCTGCAAAATTATGCTAAAATTTCGCGTTTAAAATCTCAAACAAAGGACGCAAAATGCCACTTGTAACGATAAAATTAGCAAAGCCAGAATTGCCCAAAGCGCAAAAAGAGCAACTAATCGCCGACATTACCGAGCTACTCTCCACAAAATACGGCAAGGCAAAAGAGCGAATCGTAGTCTGCCTTGAATCAATCGAGCCTAGCGACATAGGATTTGGCGGAGTTAGCGTAGAGCAAATCAAAAAGCAAAGCACAAAAGCGAAAAAGTAGGATTTTAAATGAAAATCACAAGGGCGGATTTTTCTAATTTTTGTATTTTTACCAAAACTATAAAAATTGCGTTTGTCGCGTTAAGTGCGCTTTTTGTCGTGCTTTTAGCGATAAATTTTGCGCTAATAATTTATGCCAAAGATAATGCAAAAACTTCGCAAATTACGCTAGATGATTATGGAAGGGCAAAAATCGAGTTTGGAAAATGGGATTTTTTGCTTCGCTCAGGCAGTCTTTCAAAAGTTGAGTTAATTAGCGTTGCGTGGGAAAATGCAATAAATTCAAATGCCATAAAAATTACTTCCAATGCAAAGCGATTTATAAATTTTGAAAGCGCAAAGATGCCACCAAAAGGGGCGTATTTGGGAGAGGCAACCTATAAAATGAATTTTTCGCCATTGCTAAAAAATATTGTTATTTATTATTTTGCGATTTTGGGTGCGGTGCTTGGGATTTATCTCTTAATGTGCGTTATTTATAAATGCAAAATTAAGAGCGATTTTACGCGCTATCGCCAAATCTCGCATTATGCGATTTTGTCAATCGCCTTTTTGATTTGCGTTTTTGTGCCCTATCAACTTTGTAGCACGGATATTTCGCAGTTTGATTCTGCGTCTTTGAGGGCGGTGTTAAGTGCTCTTTTTGGCGTGTTTGTGCTTTGCAGTTTTGCGGCGATTTATTTAATTAGTTTTATTCCAAAGCAGTTTTTAAACGCTGTGGCGTTTGTTTTAAGTGTAATTTTATTTAGTGGAATTGTGCATAGTTTTATTTTGGTGGGCGATTATGGCGCGATGGATAGATTTTTCTTACAGATTCCACCTGCAAATAATGGAGCGCAAATCTTTGAATTTATCGCTGTTGTGCTGTTTGGAAGCGCAGTAATTGCGTTATTGCTGAAACATTTAAAGCGCCCAATGCAAATAATTTTTGCCACACTTTTGGTGGTAAGTGCGATAAATGCGGTGTGGATTTTAGATTCTGCAAATCACACTAAAATCGCAGAATCTAGCGTAGATTCTGCGATTCCCCCCCCCCCAATTTGCTAATCGCAGAATCTAACTCGCTTACAAAATCTCCTCTTTTTTCCTATTCCAAAACTCAAAAAAATATCGTAATTTTTATGTTAGATATGTTTAGCGGGTCGCATACGCCTTATATTTTGGAGAGATTTCCGCATTTTAAAATCGCGCTAGATGGTTTCACGCTTTTCCCAAACTCCATTTCCGGCGCAAATGCTACGATTTATGCGATGCCTTCAATCATTGGTGGAGAGCATTACACTATCTATAATATGAATGCGCGGGGCGAAAATCACGCATTAGCCGAAGCGCAAGCGTATAAAGATATTGGTTTGGCATTTGCAAATGCTTTGTATGAGCCTAGTTTCCTAATGTATGGAATTGCAAAGAGAGATTTGCTAATCGCAGAATCTAAACTATTTTGGTTTGATAACTATGAGCCTTTTAGGCAATATTTTTTAAGCAAACATCCGCATTTAGAGCGTTTGCTAGATGATGCGAAGCATTATGATTTAGTAAAAATGTTAAGTTTTGGGGTGTTTAAATTCGCCCCAAAGATTTTTCGCAAAAATATTTATAATGATGGCTTGTGGCTACAACAACAAGGCAAGATAGATAAAAATTCGGTCATTACACACATTGCGCCATTTTACGCAAATACTCACATAGTAAATGCAAATGCAAACAAAGCGACTTTTAAATTTATCCACAGCAATATGACACACGCGCCTTTTGGCATTTATTTTAACGGCACGGAATGCGAGTATTTGCAAAATAACACCATTTGGGAAAATACAAATCCACACATCCATTCAATGAAAAAGGGACGCTATTCTTACCAGCATTTTGATACTGAGATTTGTGCGTTGCAATATTTGACATATTATATTGAAATACTAAAAAAACTTAATATTTATGATAACACACAAATTTTTATTGTAAGCGACCACGCTGGGGATGATAGCTTTAATATGCCTAGATTGGTGCCAAGAGCAATTGGTGCTGATACGCTGTTTTTGTTTAAAGATTTTAACGCAAAAGGTGCGCTAAAAATTGATAATCGTTTGGTGGCAAATTATGACATTGCTAGTATTTTTTGCGCGAATTTACCAAATGGATGTCCAAAAGTTAGCAAAAATATTTTGCAACATTATCCTAAAAATCGAAAGATAATTCACGCGCGACCAGGCGATGATTTTAATATCCACAAGCCAAATCTTTGGTTTATACAAAGGGCGTATAAAGTCAGCAAAAGTATTTATGGCGCGGAAAATTGGGCGGATGTTAGCGATTTGGAAAATGGAATTGTCAATGCAAAAAAATAGCATTTAAAGCATTTTTGTGTAAAATACAAAACTTTATTTTAAAAACTAGGAGCGATTTGAAATGGATATGAATAGAGTTAGCGCGATTAGCGAGTTTTTTAAGTTTTGCAAGGACAACGAAGCTGAGTTTGTGGGCTTTCGATTTACCGACATTAAAGGCACTTGGCGACAAATCACTTTTAGCATTAGCGAAGTAAATGATGAGAGTTTCAAGGGAATCCCTTGTGATGCGAGTTCTGTGGCGGCGTGGCAGCCCATCGACAAATCCGATATGCTTCTTATCCCCGACCCCGTGCGATATTTTTTAGACCCATTTAGCGCGGATACCACGGTCATCGTGTTTTGCGATATTTGGGATATTTACAAAAACGAGCCTTATGAAAAATGTCCGCGAAGCATTGTCAAAAAGGCAATGGAGTTTGTGAAAAAGGAAAATATCGGCGATGTGGTGTATTTTGGACCTGAAAATGAATTTTTTATGTTTGATAGCATAAAAATCAAAGATTCAATCAACTGCCAATACTACGAGATTGACACCGAAGAGGGCGAGTGGAATCGCAATAGAGAGTTTGATGGGAGCGTAAATATCGGGCATAGAAGCGGGACAAAGGGCGGATATTTTGCGCTGCCACCGATTGATTCGAGCAACGACATTCGCGCCGAAATGGTAAAAGTGCTAAATCAAGTCGGCATAGAAGCATACTTGCAACACCACGAAGTAGGACAGGCTCAGTGCGAAATCGGCGTGAAATTTGGCGATATGCTGGAAGCCGCCGACAATGTCCAAAAGCTAAAATATGTCGTAAAAATGGTAGCGCACCTAAATGGCAAAACCGCAACTTTTATGCCAAAGCCCCTATTTGGCGACAATGGAAGTGGAATGCATGTGCATATTAGCATTTGGAAAGGCAAGAAAAATCTCTTTGCAGGGGACAAGTATCAAGGTTTAAGCGACTTTTCGCTTTATTTTTTAGGCGGAGTTTTAAAGCACGCACGAAGCATTGCCGCTTTTACAAATGCTAGCACAAACTCATACAAACGCCTAATACCGGGCTTTGAAGCACCCAGCATTTTAGCCTACTCTGCGCAAAATCGTAGCGCAAGTGTTCGAATCCCATACAATAGTGGCGAAAAAAGTAAGCGCGTGGAGTTTCGCTTCCCAGATAGCTCTAGCAATCCGTATTTGGCGTTTGCCGCGCTACTAATGGGCGGAATTGATGGAGTGAAAAATAAGATTCACCCCGGAGAGCCTATGGATGTGAATTTATTTAAGCTAACCCTTGATGAAATCCGCGACAAAGGCATTATCCAGCTGCCACACACTTTGCGAAGTGCGATTGAGGAAATGCTAGCTGATAGGGAGTTTTATAAGCAAGGTGGCGTGTTTAGCGAGGAATTTTTGCAAACTTATAAGGCGTATAAGTTTAAGGCGGAGATTTGGCCGTGGGAGGCGAGACCGCATCCGTTTGAGTTTGTGAGCACATATTCGTGCTAGTTGAGTGCAATTTGTATTTTACAAATTATGCAAAATCTCCCCCTCCCAAATGTGCGCGGGGGATTAAGGGGGCGGGTTAAATTAGATTCTGCGTTTTTTGTGCGGGATTCTGCGAATCGCAGAATCTAATAAATAAAAGACAAAATTCGCAGAATCTAGCGCAAAAATCAAATAAAATTCGCAGAATCTGCGCTAGATTCTGCGATTCGTGCTACAATTACAATTTTATTTTAGATAAAAGGACACATTTTGAATTCTACTTATAATCCCCCCCCCGAAGCAAAAATCAGCGAGAAACCTACGAAAATCCCGCAGGGACGCTATTTATCATTATCCCCATTTATAATGTTGCGCCGTATTTAGGGGAGTGCCTAGACTCGATTGCCGCGCAGACTTATGGCAATTTTAGGGCGATTATGGTGGATGATTGTAGTAGCGATGATTCAGCGAAAATCGCCACGCAATACACGAAAGATGAGCGATTTATCTTGCTTCAAAAGCAATGCAATGAAGGTCTAGGGATGGCGCGAAACACGGGATTAGATTATGTTTTTACTTCGCTAAATCCGCAAGGTAGCGATTATATCGGGTTTGTCGATAGCGATGATGTCGTGGCGTGCGACTATTACGCGAATCTAATCTTTTGTTTAGAAGCGCACAAGGGCATTTCGGTGGCAAAGAGTTTTAATGTGATTCGCTTTAATGATAGCGATTACAAAAAGTCGATTTTTGCCTACCGCGCGAGAAAATCAAAGGGTGGCATCACCGCAAAAGGTAGCAAAATCGCTTCGTGGTTAATGCTCTGTCGTGCGGAGTTTTTAAGGGATTTGCGCTACTCAAATGCCCGCTTGGGCGAGGATATCACCTTTGGCAATATCATCAATGCACTCTCAAATAAAGTCGCTTACACTCGCACAGCACGATATTTCTACCGCCAAAGAGAGGGTTCGCTAATGAAACTTTGGCGGTATTCAAATGATGAGCAGTTGCGTAATTTTGCGTATATGCTAGGCGAGTTTGCGCGACTGAAATTGCTTGAAGCAAATGAGATAAAGACGGATTTGGTGGAGAATGTGGGCGATGAGTATTTTGGTAGGTTGCAAAATATCGTGCGGGGGTATAATTTTAGCGAGGCGATTTATAAGCGCAATCCAAATTTACGGACAATCGCAGAATCTAGCGATTACGCGGAGTTTCGCGCAAAACTAAAAGTGCCTTTTGGGAGGAAAATCCGCCAATATTTTCGCATTGATATACGGATTCGCAGAATCTTCGTGAAATTATTTGGCAAAACGATAATTGATAAGCGGTGGTGAGATTTTTGCGGTGAATTCTACGGAAATTTGCTTTTAGATTCTGCGAATCAGCAAAAATGCCAAATCTTACGCTAGATTCTGTGTTTTTGGCGTGATTTGTAGAATCTAGCAATGACGAATTTTTTTCGTGTGAGATTCTGCGTTTCTCGTAAAAATCGCAGAATCTCGCACAAAATTTGCAGAATCTAATGCAAAAAAGTGCAAAAAAGCACGCATTTCGCAGAATCTGCCAAAGATTTTTGCATTTAGATTCGCATTTGATTTAGCTCACAAACCCACTATTTCTTTTAGCTTCTCTACCACCTTTACCATCGCCAAAGTGTCTAATTCGCAGTATTTTAAAAGTGCGTTGCGATAGGATTCGCGTGTGGATTCGTCCATAAATTTTAGGCGCGGAAACGCCTCATTTGCCTCGCCTCCATTGTGAATCAAATCCAAATCTTTATACGCATTTGCCATCTCTGGCACAAGCGCGGGAAGCACCGCCTTTATCGAATAGCTCCCATTCATCGCGTAGTGATAGTAGGATTTTTGCGCAAATGGCGTCATCAAATCCGCCACATTTGCCACAAAGCCCTCCAAAACCTCCGCATATTGCGGAAAAATCAACCCCAAATTTTTCATCACGCCTTTTTCAAAACTCGCATTATACGCCAAAATAAACGCACCTTGCGGGATATTTTGCACTAGCGACTTTGCCAAAGCACCACGCGGGTCGCCATTTGCGTCCGCCAAAAACTCCCTATGCTCCAAGCGCGAATCGCCATAATCGATATGCAGTGAGTATTGAAACGGCACTTGCATATACGGACGCTCACCATCAAAGCTAGGCACGGCTTCCGTGAAACTCTCAAAATCCAAATGATAGATAGGATAGCGCAGTGTGGCTAAAAATGCGCAAATCGCGTCCTTGTCGATATGAATCTTGCGCTCCAAAGCGCACTCAATCTGCAATCTCTGCTTGTCGTTAAATGCGCCAAAATCCCTAATGTCGCCAAAATCCACAATGCCACTATGATAGAGCGCGAATTTTTTGCGCGAATCTAATCGCGAAATGTCAAAAACGCTATTTTCTTTTGGGATTGCGCCAAAGCACACGCCCTTAAAATCGCACGAATATGGATTATCGCAATGCGAATCGATGGCGATTTGTGGCGGATTTGCGCTTGTTAGGATTTGCTCAAATCGCGTGAGATTTTGCTCCACTTCGCTTTGCTTGGCAATTACGGATTTTAGGCAGTCGATTTTGCAAAAGAGTTTTTCTAACTCCAAATCCCCGCTCCGCTCGTAATCCCTATTTATATGCACCAAATTCGCGCCTACGACTTCAAACTCACGCACCGCATTTGACAACACAAAGTATTGAATCGCCAAATCATCGATATGCACGGGCTTTACGCCTGTGCTACTTTTGACTTCGTTGATGATTAGTCCGCGCTCTGTGATTTGCAAAATGTCTATCATCACCAAAATGCCATTGTGCGCGAAAGTCGCCTCTGCGATTGATTTTGCGCCATTTTTGATGAGCGAATCTGTCTGCGCGATTTTTTGTGCGAAATCACTTGAATCAAAGTCGATTTTATCCTTGCAGTCAAATAGTTTTAGCGCAAGTGCGCCCACTTCAACGCCACTGCCAAACCTTGCTAATTGCGAATCGCTCAGGCTATCTTGCAATTCGCGCTTATATTTATAAAGCCACAGCGACTTTTCACACTGAACGCCGCGCAAATATTGCGATTTGGAGAGATTTAGATTCATAACAAACTCCCATTTAAAAAAATGGAATTATAATGAGATTTTTTTGAAATTAAGTCTTTTAAAATCGCACAAAATGCCTAAATTTTATCGCCATAAAAATACGCACCAAACCAAAAATTGCGACATTCGGTAACTTTACAACTTTTAGCCGTATTTGGTTTATCTAAATGCGCGTATTTTTCTCGCACCTCATTGCCAATCTCGCTATTTTCGCTAAAATCAAAATTTAAATTTTTAGCATTTTTTATGATGATAGTCTGCCCCATAAATTCGCCCCTAACTTCGCTACCTTGCTCATAAATAAACCCTATGTGTAAGTAGTCTTTGCCACTTGAATCTATGCAAAGATAATGCAAAACTTCGCCATTATGTCCTTTGATTTTGGGATTTATTGGGATTTTGGTGCTATCGGCGTTAAATGCAAAATCCTCGCCCGTCTTTACTTTTTTGTGAATTGCTTTTAAAATCGGTTTGCCATTAAAACAGGCTTGGCATTTTTGATTTTCGTAAAATCCACTTACGCTATGTATCCACGCCCATTTTGCGTTTTGCAAATATTCGCCCTGTCCTTCGATTCGCAATAAAAATTTTGGTGAATCTTGCATTTTTTAATCCTTGATTTTTAAAATAAAGCGAAATTATAATTTTTCGCCACTTAAATAATCTTTAATAAATATTCGCAGAATCTACTTTATTTATTTCATAGATTCTGCGTTTTTAAATGCGAGATTCTGCGTTTCAAACAAATCGCAGAATCTCCCACTTTTATTTCCTTTATTTCCCCATTCTTGCCTTTTTGCGCTTTTCTGCTGCCTCCCATCGCCTTTTTTGCTCATCTGTCTCTGGCACAAGTTTCTCAATCTCAAAAGGCGCGCCATCGGGGTCAAGTGCTACCATCGTAAAATAGCTCGTGTTTGTGTGCGTGGCGGTGCGATTTTTAATATCCTCTGCGACGACTTTTATGCCGACTTCCATCGAACTTTTGCCCGTGTAATTGACATTTGCAAGAAATGTAACCAAATTGCCGATTGGGATTGGGTGCTTGAAGCTGATATTATCCACATACACGGTTACCACATCCACGCCACAATAGCGCGTGGCACACGCATACGCCACTTGGTCAAGCATCCTCATAAGATGTCCGCCGTGCACCACACCGCTAAAATTTGAGAGCTCAGGCGTCATCAAAATCGTCATACTAAGCGACTTTCTATCAAATACATTTTCCATTTTTATCCTTTGTGATTTAAAAATCTAAAAATATATCTTTTGTGCCTTTAAGATTTGCTAAAATCGCATTTTTTAATGCGGAAATTTGCAAATTTGTAAAGATTTTTTACTATAATTGCACTTTTATTTTGGCAAAGGGAGTTTATGAAACACATTTTATTCACGGGAGCGGCGGGTTATATCGGCTCTCACACGGCGTTGGCGTTTTTGCAAAATAGCGATTGTAAGATTACAATTATTGATAATTTACAAAGCGGATTTATGGAGAATGTGGCGTTTTTGGAGCGCGACTTTAGGGAGCGAATCGAATTTATCCAAATGGATTTGGGCGATTTAGGCGCGGTGGCAAATCTCTTTAAAATGCACAAATTTGATGCGGTAGTGCATTTTGCAGCGTCCTTAATCGTCCCTGAATCTGTCGCAAAACCGCTTTTATATTACAGCAACAACACCAAAAATACGCTAAATCTAATCGCACATTGCGTTAAATGTGGCGTCAATCGCTTTATTTTTAGCTCAACGGCTGCCGTTTATGGAGAGCCAAAAATCGTGCCGGTAAGCGAAGATTCGCCACTTCTCCCCATAAATCCCTATGGTGCGTCAAAAATGATGAGTGAAATGATTTTGCGCGACACAGCGATTGCAAATGCGGATTTTAGATTCGTAGCGTTGCGATATTTTAATGTGGCGGGGGCTTATCGTAACAATGACTACGCAAAAAAGCAAGGCATAGGGCAACGAAGCGCAAACGCCACGCATTTAATCAAAGTCGCGTGTGAATGCGCGGTAGGCAAACGCGAATCGATGAGCATTTTTGGCGATGAATACGCGACAAAGGACGGCTCGTGCATTAGGGACTACATTCACATTGATGACTTGGCAAATGCGCATTTAGGCGCATTCGAGTTTTTAGAAAATGGCGGGGCGAGTAGCATTTTTAATGTCGGCTACGGCAAAGGTTACAGCGTGAAAGAGATTGTAGAAAAAGTCAAAGAGATTAGTGGCGTGGATTTTAAAGTCATAATTGCCCCGCGCCGTGCGGGAGACCCTGCGGAGCTAATCTCAAATAATGCAAAAATTTTGGCGCAAACTTCGTGGCGTCCAAAGTTTGATGATATTGATTTTATCATCAAAAGTGCTTATTTGTGGGAGAAATGCTTAAAGGCATAGCGTGATTTTTGTTTTTTGTATTTTTATTTCATTTGTCATTTCGATTTTAATCATCAAATACGCCACGCACACGGGCAAAATGATGGATTTAGATTCAGCAAAAAAGCCCCAAAAAATGCACTTTGGCGACACTCCACGAGCGGGAGGCGTGGGGATATTTGTGGCATTTTGCGCCGGTGTGGTGCTTTGCGCCGTGCTTGGCGTGATAAATCAAAAATATATTTTGCTTTTAATCCCAAGTGCCCTTATTTTTTTAAGCGGATTTTGGGAGGATTTGAATCGCCCTTTAAGCCCAAAGATTCGCCTTTTGGTGCAATCGCTTGGCGTTTGTGTAGCGATGTTTATTTTCCCAAATTGCGTTTTGGTGGATATTGGATTTTCCCTGCCTTACGCCTTTGGCGTGGTTTGGACGCTGTTTTGTATCGTGGGCGTGGTAAATGCGATAAATATCATCGATGGATTCAACGGACTTGCAAGCGGATGTGCGATTTTGATATTTGGTAGCATTGCGGTTGTCGCATTTCTTGCGGGGCGAGGCGAGATTTGCACTATTTCGCTACTTATAATTGCGTGTATTGCGGGATTTTTCGTCCTTAATTTTCCAAAGGCAAAAATCTTTTTAGGCGATGGCGGGGCGTATTTAGTGGGATTTTTACTTGCATTTTTGCTAGTGATTTTGACGCAAGATTCAGCGCAGAATCTAGTGGCAGAGAGTTTGAAAAATGAAGTTTTCAATAGCAAAATCAGTGCGTTTTATGGACTTTGCATTGCGATTTATCCCGTGTTTGAGGTGATATTTTCGATTTGGCGGCGCAGGGTGCGTAAATCTAGCGCGATGCAACCTGACTCCATTCATCTTCACACGCTCATTTACCGCCGTATCACGCGCTCAAACGCCAAAACTTCGATGATGATTTGGGCGTTTAATGTGCCTTTTATTTTTCTGCCTATTTTTTGCTATAATAAAACGGCGATTTTACTCGCGCTCATCGCACTTTTTGCAATCTCATACATTGCGATTTATAGAAAAATTACGCATTTTAAGACGCGCATTTAAAGCGGATAATTTTAAAATACAAATACAAATACGCCAAAATAAATGCGCAAATTAGGGCGATTAGCACGATAACATTATCGTAAAACACGCTCCCTAGCGCAACAAAAGGCAGATTGAATACCCAAATAAAAAGAGAAGTTTTGTGATTTATCTTTGTGATTCGCCTAAAAATCAGCATATGAAAATGGATTGAATCAGGTTTCATCGCCGAGCGATTGCGCCAAAACTTTTTTCGCCAAATCGAAAATATCACTTCAAACACGGGATAAATCGCAATGCAAAGTCCATAAAACGCACTAATTTTGCTATTGAAAACTTCATTTTTCAAACTTTATCCACACCGCGCACTTAAATTCGCAGAATCTGCCTTTTGTCCCCCTCCATTGCGGAGGGGGATTAAGGGGGGTGGGTGGATATTGAACGCAGATTCTGCGTTTTTCGCACGAATCGTAGAAACTGTTTTAGATTGTCATATTGAGCGAAGCGAAATATCTCAAAAATAATCCGTCATTGCGAGTCCTTGCGATAGCAAGGCGAAGCAATCCGCAGGATTTGCGAACGCAGTGAAGCAACCATCCAAATCACGCGAATCCAAAAGGCGAATAAAATCAATATCCCAAAATTAAATCAATAAATCATTACATTTAGATTCGCCAAAAGTCAGCGATTCACGCTTGATTCACAAGTCCCCTAAATAGATTGCTTCGTTGTTTTCGCTTCGCTCAAACTGCTTCGCAATGACGATTCGGCGTAAATTCACAATAAATTGAAATAAATAAAAGCAATATTGCGATTATGGCTAGGGGTGTCATAATAAAATCGCTACTTTTTTCTACGACAATTATTTAATTGTTGCTTTGCTTGTTCTATGCGCTGATTTAAACGATTAAAACGAACATTATATCTGTCAGTCAAAACATTTATTTCTTGTGTTTCTCTAATTAATGTTTCATAAGGGTTTTTTCTTGGGTTGAACATCTGATTAGCTAATATTTCATTCACATATTTAGAATTTATAGCTTGTCTATTTGCATTATAATCATCTTTCAAATCTTCATATTGTCGAATCAGACTATTTAGCTCTTGCTCTTCATATCTACAATCCCTAGCCACAGCACAGCTTATCGCCACCAACGCTATCAAAATCAACTTTTTCATTTTTATCCTTTGAAAATTTTTAAGAGAAAATTCTATCTGCCCCCCCCCCCTTAAAGTTTTCTTAAAAACTAATTATTTTTTGATTTTTTATGCGAGATTCTGCGAAAAAGTGTAGAATTGTAACGATTTTAGCAAAAGATTCTGCGAAATACACAAATTCGCAGAATCTTATTTGGATTGCCACGAATGGACTTTATCCATTCTCGCAATGACGAGAAAAACTCACAAATTCGCAAGATTCACCCCCACCAAATTCGCAAGATTTAGCGTAAAATCTACCCGCCCCCTAGCCCCCTCCGCAAGGGAGGGGGAATTACTCGATTCAATCTCCGCAAGGGCGGGTGAATCTTTACGCTCAAATCCCACCAAATCAAACTTTTATCAAACTTTAATTTTTTATTGCCTACAATCACATTTTAATCACAAATTTATTTTTAAGGATTATTATGAAAAAAGCACTCAATTTAGGCGAATTCAAGCAAAAAATGGATAGCGCAATCATCATCGATGTCCGCGCACGGGGATATTTTCTAATCGACCACATAAAAGACGCCATAAATGTCGAATCACCCACGCGAATCGCCTTTATCGCGCAAGAAAACGCCGATAAAGACATCATTTTATACTGCCATCACGGCGTGACGGCGCGGGGCATCGCAGAGGCGTTAAACGCGCAAAATGTGTATTTTTTGGACGCAAATTTCAGCGACATCGTAAAATCTGGCATTGAAATTGTATTTTACAGCAAAAATTAGCGCAGATTCTGCGATTTGGTGGATGTGATGAGTGAAGCTTCAATCGCCCTGCGGGAGGCGTTTAAAAAGGATATTGAGATTCTCTTTGGCTATGTTTCTATGGGATTTTGCTGTGGTGTGTTGCTAAAAACTAGCGGATTTAGCGCGATTTACGCGCTTATTATGAGCGTATTTGTGTATTCTGGCGTAATGCAGTTTTTGGCAGTCAGCTTTTTTAGCGCACCTGCCACGCTTACAGCGTTACTAAATATTTTTTTAATCACACTTATTTTAAATTCTAGGCAGAGTTTTTACACGCTTATAATGCTTGAAAAGTTCCGTGCGATGGACTTTCGGCGGTTTTTAAATATCTTTTGGCTAACCGATGAAACCTTTGCGATTTTGAAAACCAAAAAGCCCAAATCAAACGCAAATCACTTTATATTTTTCGTGTCGTTTTTGAATTATATTTATTGGGGATTTGGTTGCGTTTTGGGCGCGGTGGTGGGCGGATTCATCACATTTGATACGCGTGGATTAGAGTTCATAATGACGGCAATTTTTGTGGTGATTTTTATCGACAATCTAAAAGCGATTCGCACAAAAAAGGGCTATACTCCCGCAATCATCGGCATTGCAACCGCGCTTTTTTGGCTTGTGGCAATCGGGGAGCAGTATTTTTTGCTAGTGGCACTAATAAGTAGCATTGCGATTTTGGGGCTTTGCTATCGCAAAAAGTGGGATTTGGGGATTGAATCGCATTTAGATTCAGGCGAATCTAGCTCAGATTCACACAAATCAAACACCGAATCGTCAGTGCAAAGCGAAACCGCTCCCATTTCGTCATTGCGAGAGAGCGAAGCGACCGAAGCAATCCAAAAATTCAGTAAAGATTCGGCACACGATTCGCACGAATCAAAGCGCGAATCCACCGCAAAATAGGGCGCAAAATGGACTTTAATATTTTGCTAATCATCGCAGTAATCGCCATAGCAAATCTCATCACGCGCTTTTTGCCTTACTTTCTAATGCCACGCACAATCCCGCCCTTTATCGCCTATATTTCACGCGCCTTGCCTAGCATAATCATCGCAATGCTAGTGATTTACTGCCTAAAAGGTACAAATCTATCCGCCCCAAACTACGGGCTAAAAGAGCTAATTAGCATCGCAGTAATCGCGCTTTTGCATTTAAGCCTAAAAATCCCAATCATCAGCATTTTAGGCGGTGTGGCGTCTTATATGATTTTAACGCAAGGCTTTGGGCTATGAGCGCGAATCGTGGCGCGAATCAAAATGCGGATTTTGGCACGAAAAAGAGCGCGAATCACAGCGCAAAAATGGGCGCGAATCTAATGTGCGATTTAAATGTGGCGATTTTTGGCGGTAGTTTTAATCCCCCACACAAGGGACATTGCGCGATTATCAAATCCGCGATTGAATGTGAATTTATTGATTTTTTAGTCATTTTGCCAAATTTTAAAAATCCTTTAAAACACGAATCTACGCCGTTTTTAAGCGATGATTTGCGCTTTGAGATATTAGAAACTATGGCGCAAAAAATCGCAAAATCAACCAACGCGACTTTTTACAAAAATCCGCCAAATCCGCAGAATCTAGCGAAAAATCTAACCCAAAATCACAAAAAAATCATTTTGTTATCAAACTTCGAGTCCGCGCGAAAAAAGCCAAACTTTGCAATCAAATCCATTTTGCATTTTAAAGAGCTTTATACGCCAAAAAACTTGTATTTTATCATCGGCGCGGATATTTTGAGCGAGTTATACAAATGGCACAAAATCGATGAAATCCGCCAAAATGCGCGATTCATAGTCGCCACGCGGGATAATATCCCAATCCCTAGCGAATTTTTGCAACTTCAAATCGATGAAAATATCTCATCGACAGAGATTCGCAATGCCAAAATTCAAAGCAAAAATGGCACGAATCTTGCAAAATAAATCTTAAAAAATGGAGCGAAAATTTGGAAATTTTAAAAGACATTGATGACAGAGTGGCGCGAAATAGGCTTGAAGCGATTGTCAATCTACTTGATAGCAAAAAGGCGGAAAATATCGCGCTTTTTGACTTGCGCCAAACGCCATATATTACGAGCTTTGTGGTGATTGCCACTAGTCTTGCGGACAAACATAGCTTTGCTTTGATGGATACGCTAAAAACGGAGCTAAAAGCGCGTGGCGAGACATTTTATAGCATTGATGAAGAGAGTGGCGATTGGCTGATTGCGGATTTGGGCGACATAATGATACATATTTTCACCGAAAATCACCGCAAAAAGTTCAATTTGGAGGAATTTTTGGGGAATTATCAAAAGCAAGAGGGGCAAAAATGAAGCGCAGAATCTACGCAATCTCAATCTTTGCAATCGCCATTGTAGCGGGGATAATGTTCTTTGGGGCGAAGTATTATAAGTTTGGATTAAGCATTGATAATCTTATCTTTTTGTTCGCAAAGCCACTCGATGGCACCGACCCAAAAGTCGTCAAAATGCTCGTTTTGGATAGTGTGACTTATATTTTATTGCCAAGTATTTTGGTGGCGATTTTTATAAGTTTTTTGCCAAAGATATTGCTTTGCAAATGGGCGAAAAAATGCTATGAAGTTTTTGTAAAATTTGCCAATGCGCTACTTTTGCGGAGTGCTTCATTTAGCCTTTGCGTAAGTGTGTGCTTTTTTATAATCGCCTTTGAGATGGCAGACTCCAAGCTCCAAATCGCAGAATCTATCAAAGAAAAGCTTTCTAGAAAAGTGTATTATTCAAACTTTTATGAAGAGCATTATATCACGCCAAAAATTAGCGATTTTAAAGCACCAAAAAATAAAAGAAATTTGATTGTGATTTTCGCAGAATCTATGGAGAGCACTTACAGCTCCAAAAATATCCCATCTGGGGGGGGGCGCAATGAGATTCTGCGATATTCGCCACACGGAGAGCTTATCCCAAATCTCACGAAATTCGCGCAAGATGGGGTAAATTTCAGCGCAAATTCTGTCATCGGCGGACATTTTGAGAGTGCGGGTGCAAAGCCGACTTTTCCATCCATCACTTCGTATATGTGCGGTTTCCCGCCCCGCGCGCTATTTGGCGTCAAAAATCCAAAGCAAACCACCTGCATTAGCGATATTTTGAATGCAAATGGCTATTTTAATGCCATTTTTACGGGCGCACGAGGCACTTTTGGCGGGTATGATGACTTTGCAAAAGAGCATAATTTAGATGCTTTTGATGTGCGCTATTTCAAAGAAAATGGCTTGGTGGCGAGCGATTATGATGGGCATTGGGGATTGGAGGATGCTAAACTTTTCGCGCTGACAAAGGACTTTTTGCGTGATTATGATAAAGATAAGCCCTTCGCGCTTTTCATTAGCACCGTGGATACGCACTTTCCGGGATTTGTCGATGGGGAGTTTTGCGCGGAGCTGCCATTTGCGGGGCTTGATAGTGGCAGTGGCGGCGCGCTGTATGAAAATGCCATCCGCTGTGGGGATAAAATCATCGGCGATTTTGTGGAGTTTGTGAAAAAGTCGCGCTTTGGGGATAGGACTACGATTGTGATTTTGGGCGACCATCTCACAATGCAGCCGGACTTTATCCCGCAGGATGCGCATCGATTCGTGTATAATGTATTTATAAATCCACATTTTAGCAAGACTCCCACGCGCAACTATGTGAAAAACCGCTCCCTTACGAACTACGACTTCACTGCGCTGATGATGGATGCGCTAGGATTTCGCGTGGAGGCATTTGGGTTAGGGCGCAATCCGCTGTATTCGCAAACGCTAGTTGAAAAATATGGATTAGATACGCTAAATAGGGAGCTAAAATACCGCACGAAGTTTTTTGATAAAAACGCAGAGTGAGAATTGTAGAATCTGCGAAATGTGGCGAGATTCTGCGATTTTCGTGCTTTTTTTATTAGATTCTGCGAATTTTATGTGAATCGCAGAATCTCACACGAAAAAATCCCATCATTGCAGGGCGAATCGTAGATTTGCCCAAATCACTACAAAAAACTTTTTTCACTTTTTTATTGACTTGCGTTTTTTTTTTTTTTTTTTTTTTGTATTATTCGCAGAAATTCAACAAAAAGGAAGTAAAGATGACAAATCTACTCAAAATGTGTGCGCTAGGGCTTCTAGCGTTTGGTTTAGTGGCGTGTGATGAAGTTAGCCAAAAGGTAAATGAAGTGGCAGATAGCGCGGGTAAGGCGATAGATTCGGCTACAACAGAGGGCAAGAAAATCGCCAAAGCATTAAGCATAGAAGCCCCGTTGCTTACGATAGATTTTGATAAAGATTACGACCCATATTTCGTCATTCAATCCCAAGATAACAATACTATTATCGAGGATATTATCCTAAATCGCGGTAATTGTGGCGTGGTAAAGTATAAAGAAGACTACGATATGGCAAAAGCATATAGAGAGCTAAATGGCAATAAGTTAAAGACTAAAAACGGACAATTAGTTGAAATGTCAGGCGGTATTTTGTCTAGCGATTTTTACAATTCGCTTGATGAGGATTCAAAGGCTGTTTATAAAAAGACATTTCCCATAAAGTTGCCTTATGCCAAAAAACTTGCAATGAAAGATTTTCGTTTAGATGATAGGGGAATAATTGCTTGCAGAACAAACGACATTATCGAAATAGAAGTCATCGTAAATGGCGGTGGTAGCTATATCTTTAAGCCCAAAGAAATGATGCTATTTTAGGGAGGATTTGTATGCAAACAAATAAAAAAGATTATACAGAAATCTTTGCGCCTAGCGAATCAAAGAGCGCATTAGAGTTTGCAAATGCGCTTTGGAGAGAGATTACCAAAAATCAGCTTTTATCCAAGCAAAAGAATGACATTTGCGATTATTTACTATATCTTTTCAATAAGCACGATTCGGCGCATTTTTTAGATTCGCGGACAAATGCGGAAAATGAACGATTGCTCCAAACCACAGCGACTAAAATCAAATCCACAAAGAAAAATATTTCGGTTAAGTTTATGAGCGAAACCGAATACAAGCAAGTTTTTAGGGATTTTCTTAATTCGCTAAATGACAAAAATAAGCGCATTGTCAAAGAGATTCGCCCAAAGGATAAGGAATCAGAGCCTTATTTGGAATTTATCATCGAAAACAATGTGCTAAAAGATATGTTAGAAGCGAAGTTGAAGCGGTGCGTAGGCGACACTTTTAGCTATACGCTAAATAGCGAGAAGTTGGAATTATCTTATGAATCGTTTATCAAAATGATAGAAATGGAGGTGCGAATCTTAAAGAAAACAAATGAATACGAATCGGCGATAAAATCGCTCAAAAGCGAATATGGGATTGCTAAATTTAGCGATTGGGCAAAAGCGGGACTTAAAGCGATAAAAGAATATGTCCCGCTTATAGTGGCGTTAGTATAAAATCAAAATGAAAGGACAAAAAATGACAAGGACATTTAACAAAATAGGCAAAATAGTGGCGGTAGCAAGTGGAATCGTGCTAATGGGCGCGATTTTTAGTGGGTGTGGTGCTTATATCAATGTCAATGAAATTAGCACAGAATCTTGCAAAGGTAGTGGCATAATCACACAGCAAAGCCGTGTAAAAATAGAAAATAAACGGGCTTACAAAGAAGTGGGCGAATGTAAAAATGGGTTAAAAGAAGGCACTTGGAAAGCTTATGATTCTAACGATAAAATTATGCAAGAGACTAACTATACAGGCGGCATACTAAATGGCACTACCAAAATAAATACAGACAACAGACAAATACTTACATTTTATGACAATGGCAAAATAGTAAGCGAACTATATGGTGGTAATTTTTATCAATATGAGGAAAATGGTGATTTCATATTTCCCTATTACAAAATAAAAAGATACCGCAAATATGATATTGCGCAATTTCTTTCACAAGAAAGGGCTGTATATAATAAAAAAGTGCGTGATATAAACGATAAAAATGCGCAAATAGAACAAGAAAATTATCAAATACAACGAGATACAGAACAAAAAATAGCAGAGGCAAAGCAAAAAGCGATAGAAATCGCCAAGCAACGCGCCCAATCCAAAGTCAAAAAGCCCACTATGCAAGAAGTAGCAAAATCAAAGGGTGCTATGGAGGCGTATAGAGAAAAACTTAAAGCCCAAGAGGAAAAAGAATTGCAAATCGAACTAGCCAAAATTCAAATGCCACAAACCACAACAAAGCAAACTCTATCAATATCGCCATATCAAGCACCAAAACTTGACACCATAGAGGAAGTTTTGGCATATATAAAAGATAAAAAATACACTTTTGTGGAGTATTTAGAAGATTCGTCAACAAAAATAGAAAGTAGTCAAGATTCTGATAGCAAAAATTTTAGAAGCGTCTTTAAACACAGAGATAGTGGTGGAATAAGATGCGAAATTCAAAATGATACATTTAGCGGAAGTGGTTGTTGGGAAGCAAAATCAAAATTTTCTTTTAATATCAAAAAAAGCATATTTAAAGATAAAATAAACGCTATATTGCCAAATAAATAGCTTTAACGCGGTAGATTCGGTGCATTTTTCGACACATTTTAAGGCGAATTAAGGTGAATCTAATGCCATTTTGCACGAATCTAGCGTGAATCTATATTTTAGATTCGCGTGATTTGGATTGCTTCGCCTTGCTATCGCAAGGACTCGCAATGACGGAAAAACGCGCTAGATTCTGCTAAAATCGCATAAAATCGCAGAATCTAGTGTGGAAATCGCAGAATCTCCCACAGCGCACGATTTGCAAGACAAACAATCGAAGTAATGGCGGTAGTGCTTTACGCCGTTTTTACACGAAACAAGCGAGATAGGGCTTGGGCGTCCATCGAGCGAAGTTTTGTGTGAAAATAATCCAAATGATTACCAAAGACACAAATTGCAAAACCCCTACTTTCGCCACAATTTATCCATATCAAAACCCACACTTAGCACCTGTTGCGTGGATAATCTCCCATTTGCGATATAAAAGATAAAGTTCAAACTCGCCTTTAAAAAGTCGTTTTGATACGCATAGTAGGCGTTTAGGCGATTGAAGTTCGTTTGATAAAAGGGCAGTCCATTATAAATCTCCGTGCCAAACTCCCTAAAATGGCGCATTTGTGGCGCACCAAAATAGTAGCTCCACTCCGCGCCAAAGCCCTTGTATTGCAGGTTTGCGCTGAATTCATAGCCGATATTATTTGCTAGCTCGCTTTGCTTGCTATGTAGTCTTTTTCGCTCCGCATCGCCAAGTAGGGCAAAACCGACATTTGCCACTTCAAAAATCTCGCGCACACGCGACATCCCGCGCAAGTCCCACGCAATATTTGCGCTGTATGCGATTCTATCAAAGAGATATAAGTCATCATCTGCGCTAACACGCAAGAGTTTCGTATCCATAATGTGATACATTATCGCATCTGCGCCAAATATCACGCTTTCATACAGCGTAAATCGCCCACCAAGCGAGGCATAAAACGCATCGACATTTTTTGACAAATCCCCGCCAAAGTGATTTAGCACTAGCTCTGCTTCGCCCTTGAATGCGTGGTTTTGCGGGGATTGATACTGCAAAATCGCGCCATTTATGTTTGGATTTTCAAACTCAAAGTCAGGGCGAAAAAATGTCCGCCCATAGCGCAGAATCTGCTTTTTGCGTGGCGAAATGCCGAGTATCGCGCTAAATCCGCTATGTGAAAATGCGTAATACGCGTAAAATCCGCCCTTTGCCCCGCTAATGATTGGCTTTGCGCTCATATTTTGAACGCCGTATAATCCCGCCCAAAGTTCGTGGTGTGCGCCAATGCCAAGCCCGACTTCTGGCGCAAGTGAGACTGCGCTGATGGTGCGAGGCTGCCATAGCGCGTGTGAATCCTCTAAATTATCTAACAAAAAATCAAAGCGAATGTTGTGGAGAAATTTTAGATTAGATTCTGCGATTTGCGTGCTGGGGTGGGGGGGCAGAATCGCAGAATCTGCATTTGGGTTTGCATTAGATTCTACGATTTGCGCTTGATTCGCTGAATCTAATTGCGATTTTGTCGTTAAATCTAGCGCATTTTGCGTGGATTCTACGCTTGATTCAGCTGTCTCATTCGCTGAATCTACATTCAATTTATTTGCCGAATCTATCGTAGATTCAGCGCACAAATGCCAAAAGCCGCCCAAAATCGCCAAAAATATAAGTTTTTTCATAAACGCTCCATAAAATTATTTTATAAACTTTGCACCCAAAAATCCCGTAGATTCTGCGATTCGCACGAAATTCGCAGAATCTAAATAGATTGCCACGAAGTCGCCCTTAAAAGCGCGACTTCTCGCAATGACGGAAAAACGCGCTAGATTCTGCGATTCGCACGAAATTCGCAGAATCTACAATAGATTCTGCAAAATCGCAGAATCTTTCCAAATTCAAGCACCACTCATCTAACTATTCGCAATCCCCCCCCCCCGAGTTTGTTTTATTGAGCTCTACCACCCTTTGGCATTTTTCAATCGTGCTTAGTCGGTGGGCGATGACAAGTAGCGTTTTGCCCCGTGCCACGCTGTAAATTTCATCCATTATCTTGCCCTCCGTCTCATTATCTAGCGCACTTGTCGCTTCATCTAGCACCAAAATTTCGGGGTCATCATACAGCGCCCTAGCAATGGCAATGCGCTGTTTTTGCCCGCCTGATAGCTTTATCCCGCCATCGCCTACGCGCGTATTTATGCCTTCATTTTCGCTTAAAAAATCCCAAATATTTGCCTTTTTACAGCACTCAATGACGCGCGATTCATCGATATTCTCGCTTAATGCGATGTTTTCCGCTACGCTCCCATCAAATAAAAATATGCTTTGCGGGATGTAGCCGATTTTCTTGCGCCACGAGCGGAGATTTTCGTTGCATAACTTTACGCCATCAATCAAAATTTCCCCACCCTTTGGTTTGTAAATGCCGATGATTAGGTCAATTAGCGTGCTTTTACCCGCGCCACTTTTGCCGATGAATGCGATTTTATCGCCCTTTTTTATGGTGAGATTGAAGTCTTTTATGATTTGCTGATTTGCCTTATACTCAAAACTAATATTTTTTAGCGCAATCTCCCGCTCAAACGCGATGGGTTTGCTATCCTCATATTCCGTGTGGTATATCAAATCTTCATACACAATCTCTAATCCCTTTTTGCACCACTGCATAAAATTATACGCCGCCAAAATGCGATTTACCGCAGGGAGAATGCGATAGAGCGCAAGTGCATACATTGAAATGATTGGGATTACCGCCTCTGCGCTGTTGTATTTTAGCAAGATATACGCCACCGCCGCTACCAAAATGCAAAATCCAAGCGATTCTAAAATAAATCGTGGCAGTGGCAGCAAAACCTGATACTTTATCTCCGCATCTACGCGCTCTTTACTTGCTAAATCAAAATTATTTAAGACTTGCTCTTGAATGCCCTTTAACTTTATAATCTTAAAGTTGCCTAACGCCTTTGTGATGATGGATAGGACATTTTGATTGGTTTTGACATTGATTTCGCCTTGCTTTTGGATATTTTTTGAGATTGTTTTGATGATAAGTGCGACATTTGCGAGTAAAAATAGCGTTAGCACAAGCGTCATTTTCCAGCTGATAAATAAAAGCAAAGCATACATTAGTGCGATGGTAATCGCCTCTGATGCGATGTATAAAATCTGCTGAATGAATTGCGAGACTTTTAGCGATTCATTTAAAATATTTCGGCGCAAAATATCGGTGTTGCGGTTTGTAAAGTCGATGTAGCTTAGCTCCACCGCCTTGCAAAATAGGCGATAGGCAAAAAAGTGATATTTGCGAAAGGCAAAGCGATTTAGCGAGTAAGAATAGATGAGATTATACCCCGCACGAAAGATGTAAAATCCCACAAGCACCGCGCTAAACGCCACCATAAAATCAGTCGTATCTTCAAATCGCAGAATCTTATAGGCGTAATTTGCATATTTGTTCTCAAAAATCAACTGCGGATTACTAGCAAGCGAGATAAATGGCATAATGACGCTAATTGCGATGGTTTCGATGAGTGAGAGCAAAAATGTCGCGGGGAGTAGTGCCAAAAGTATGAATTTGTCCCTGCGGGTGGTTAAGTGGCGGATTTTGGCAAAATCGCTGATTTTTTTGGTGCTTTTGTGTGTGGTGCTTGTGTGTTTTGTGTTTTGTTGTGCTGTGCTTTGTGCTGTGTTTGTGTTTTTTGTGTTTTGTGCCGTGCTTTGTTGTGTGTTTGTGTGTTTTTGTGTGCTTGTGTTTTGTTGTGTGGTGTTTTGCTGTGTGCTTGTGTGTGCCAAATGCGCCCTTTGTGATGAAATATTTTATGAAATCTTTTACGAAACTTTTACGAAATTTTCACGAAATTTTGCGAACTTTCACAAAACAAAGGCGAAATTATAATATATTTTTGGTGGATTTTGATGTGAAATGTTAAATCTTGGATTTTGTGAAGTTGCTTTGATTTGTTGCACTAGATTCTGTGAATTTTGTGTGAATCACAGAATCTCGCACGAAAATCGCAGAATCTAGCTTGTGGATTGCCACGAAGTCGCCCAAAGTGCGACTTCTCGCAATGACGAAATATTAAAGCTGATTCGCGTTAGCGCAATCACAATCGAAGTAATGGCGGTAGTGCTTTGCGTTGTTTTTATGCGAAACAAGCGAGATAGGACTTGGGCGTCCATCGAGCGCAGTTTTGCATAAAAACAACGCAAATGATTACCCCAGAACAAATTGCCCCGCTTTTAATTTCGATAGTCCGAGTTGATTTTCACATATTCGTGTCCCAAATCACACCCATACGCGGTGAATCGCCCCTCACCTAGCCCCAAATCGCAGGTGATTTTAAAGCTATCCCCTTTCATAATCTCTGCGCATTTTGCTTCGTTTTCAAAGTAAATTTTTTCGCACTCAAAAATCGCCACTTCGCCGATTTTGATAGCCAATTTGCTAGATTCGGCGCAGATTCCGCACGAACCGATTGTGGAGGCGATTCGCCCCCAATTTGGGTCGCAACCAAAAAGCGCGGTTTTTACTAATAGCGAATTTGCAAGTGCTTTGGCGCAAGTCTCTGCCTCGCGCAAATCCACCGCACCGCACACTTCAAACGCCACGACTTTGGTGCTTCCTTCGCCGTCCTGCACAATATCAAGGGCTAATTTTTTCATAATCATTTCAAGTGCGACATTGAAAGCGTCCTTGTCATAGGCATTTGTAGCGTTAGTGCTCATCAAAAACACGCTATCATTTGTGCTAGTGTCGCCATCTACGCTAATAGCGTTAAATGTCGTTTGGGCGCAGGATTGTAGCAGTTCGCGCATATCATTTTGCGGGATTTTGGCATCTGTGATGATATAGCAAAGCATTGTCGCCATATTTGGCTCTATCATTCCCGCACCTTTGGCAAATCCAGCGATTTTGAAACTTTTGCCATCCGCCAAATCCACCTGCAATGCGATTTCTTTGGCAAATCTATCCGTAGTGCGAATCGCATTTGCCGCATTTGTAGGATTTTTCGCACTTAAATCAAATTTCTCAAAACTATCAACAATCTTTTCTTTTGGCAAATACTGCCCGATTACGCCCGTGCTAGACATTATGGGATTTTTGATTTGCGAAAATCGCGCTTTTAGCGCACCTAAAATCTCATCAATGTCGCGCAATCCGCGCTCCCCTGTCATCGCATTTGCATTTTTGGTATTTATCAAAACAAAATTGCTCCCGTTTTGGCGAATCGCTCCCGATTCACGCTCATAGTGTTTCAGCGGCGCGGCTTTGAATTTATTTTGCGTGAAAATTGCCTCCACGCTCATCATTTTTTCGCTATAAATAAACGCCACATCAAGCGCACCATTTGCTTTTAGCCCCGCACTCACGCCATCGCAGTAAATGCCATCAACGGCGCAGATTCCGCCTTTTATTGGGATAATGTCAAACATATTTTAGCTCCTCAGGCTTTTGTCGCTTCATTATGAGCCGTTTTGCGGCGCGGATATTGTTTGTCGTGCCGATGATTAGCATTTTGCACTCACTTGAAATCACCGCATCGCCCATAGGCATTGAAATATATTTGCCATCCTTTTGGCGAATCCCTACCACTGACACCTGCGTAATGTCGCGCAAATGCCCCTCACGCAGTTTTTTTAGCACCATCCAGCTGTATTTTGGCACGATGACTTCCTCCAAACTTAAAGCCGTCTCATTTGTGCTCATAAAATGCTCTATGATATTTTCGCTACCCGGCTTCAAAATGATAGAGCTAATGCGCTGTGCAGCGAGATTCGTAGGTGAGATGATATAATTTGAGCCGATTTTTTTAAGTTTGCTAATCTCATCATCATTGTTTGCCATCGCTATGATATTGTATTCACTGCGTTTTAGCTCATTTTGATAAAGGCGAATCGACACAATCAGCGCGATATTATCCGTAGTATTTTTGGAGAAAATCACCGCGCCTTTCGCGCTTGATAAATGTGTTTTTAAAATCGTCTTTATGTCGTGCGGGTCGCCGTTAATGTAGTATGGATATTTGTGTTTTTGCGCCTGTGCTTCAAAATTTGCGTCATTATCCACCACCACAAAAGGCACTTGCGCCTCCAAAAAGTGCTTTGAGAGCTGGTGTGAGAACTCATTGTAGTAAAAAATCACATAATGATTTTTCAGCCTTGCGATTTTGTTTATCATTTTGATTTCCTTAATGATTGAAATTAGCCTCCCGCCCATAATGACATTTACCACCACAGCCACGCAAAATGCGATAGTTGCCGCGCCAAGCAGCATTAAAATCGTAGTGAAAATAATGGTAATTGGGGAGAATTGATGCTCTTTTAACGCACCAAAGCCCGTGTTTGTGAATGTGTAGGACGCTTGGAAAAACGCCTCAATTAGCGTGTAATCCTCCAGCATCAAATAGCCCAAAGTGCCGATGATTAGGAAAAACTGAATGATTACAAGCGGGAATCTAAAGCGCGATAATTCGTCTAAAAGCTCGTTTGTTAGGTCAATGTCGGGCTTTTTGCTTTTATCGATGCTAAAAAGATTTTTAAAAGCACTCATTTAGGGCTATTTTGGTGCAAAATCTATTGCGAATCTACTTACTTTTTTTCATCGTGCGTAGCGTGGAAGCGGCGACTTTGATTCGCACTCTTGTGCCGTCATCAAGCGTGATTCGCAACGAACGCAAGTTTGGATAAAGTCTGCGCTTTGTTTTGTTGTTTGCGTGGCTGACATTGTTTGCCACCATTGGAGATTTGCCACTAAAAAAACATTTTCTTGCCATTTTTTTGCCTTTCAAAATAAAATTAAAAAGTCGAAATTCTATCGCTTTTTCCTAAAAATTTTGCTTAAATTTAAATCTTTTTTGAGGCTACAAAAATACTTGCGCTTTGTGCGCGTAAGATTAGCGGGTGATTTATGCCACTAACGCAGATTCTGCGATTTTTAAAAAGTTCTCGCTCCCTTTCGCTAAATCCGCCCTCACAGCCGATTATAAATCGCTCAAAATCACGCAGATTTTGCGTTTTATTGCAAAAGTCAAGCACAAGGGCATTGCTATATTTCTCCAAAACTTCATCAAGCGAAGTTAAAATCTCAATCTCCATCTTTTGCAACCGCCCGCACTGCATTGATGAGTTTATCAAAATGGCATTTAATCGCTCCAAATTTAGGCGAATATTTTTCTGCGAAAAGTCCGCGTAAAAAAGCGTGATTTTCTCCACAAACAGCTCATTTAGTGTCGGCAAAACTTTATCAAAATCAGCGATTATTGCTTGGATAATGTGCGTTTTGGGCGACTTTTGCGCTACATTCGCAGAATCTAGCAGATTAAAAACGGCATTTTTCCCATTAGATTCTGCGAACTCATAGCGATATAGCGCAGAATCTACCAAATTCGCAAAGTGGAAAATCTCCCCGCGCTTCGCCTTTAATCTCCGCACGATAAAAATATGATGACTTTGCTTTGAATCTAAAATAATTTGCTTCTCCCCTGCGTTTTTCGCGTAAATAAAGCGCATTCAAACCACCAAAAACGCCACAAAAATTAGCGCATAAAACACATAAAAAATCCGCGCGATTTTCAAATATCTCTCACGAAATCGCAGAATCTGCCGTGCCTTGCGTAAGATTTTAATCCGCGCAATCTCCAAAATAAACATAAAATTTGCCAAAATCATCAAAGCGATTTTCCCACTCCAAGCAAATCCCATCATCGCCCACACGCTAACTCCGCTTAGAAAATCAACAAATAAAAATCCGCAAAATAGTGGCGTTGCGTAAAATGAAATTTTATTTATCTTAACAAAATCTTTGACGCAAAATAATAAAATGCCACAAATTGCGACAATGCAAAGAGTTGCATAATTGATAAACGCGTGAAAAAAAATCGCTTGATTTAGTGCGAATTCCTGCATTTTTGTGCCTTGTGTTTGCAAAATAAAGGGGCAAATTGTAGCGAAAAATTATAAATTTTATTATATGATTGCGTTTTTTAAAGGAAATTTTGTGAAAAAAGTTAAGAAAACCAAAACGCCAAACACGCCACACGAAGCAAAAGAAGCAGTTGTCTTGCTGAATATGGGCGGACCGAATAATCTATTTGAAGTGGAAGTATTTTTGCAAAATATGTTCGCAGACCCGCTTATTTTGCGTATTAAAAGTAAGTTTTTACGAAAAATGGTGGCAAATATGATTATAAATGCCCGCCTCCAAAAAGTCAAAGAAAACTTCAACACAATCGGCGGAAAGTCCCCACTCGCCGAGATAACTTATACTTTGACGCAGAAACTTTGCGAGTTAGATAATGCTCGCTTTTACACCTACGCAATGCGCTATGTGCCACCTTATGCTAAAAATGTCGTCGCGGATTTGAAAGAAAAAAACTTTGAAAAAATCACACTTTTTACAATGTATCCGCAGTATTCGACAACTACGACTTTATCCTCTGTGCGGGACTTTTTAGCGGCATTAGATGAGTTAGACTATCATCCAAATGTGGAGATTGTGGAAGATTATGGGGCAGATTCTGCGTTTATCGCCTCGTGCGTGGAGCAAATAAAAGAGGCGCAAAAAGACTTTGCGATAAATGAAAAGTTTAGCGATTTTATTTTGCTTCTCTCAGCGCACTCAATCCCGCAAAGCGTGGTGGATGATGGCGATATTTATGAAGGCGAGATAAAAAAAAGTGCCGATGCGCTAAAAGTCGCCCTAAAAGAGCAAAAAATCATCTTTAAAGACATAATAATCTGCTATCAATCAAAAGTCGGACCGATGAAGTGGTTGCAACCAAGCACGAGGGACATTATCAAAAAATATCATAATGAAAAGTTGATAATTTATCCGCTTGCATTTACCATTGATAATTATGAGACAAACTTCGAGTTAGATATCGATAATCGCGCGCTTGCAGGGGAAGTCGGCGTGAAAAAATATATCGTTTGCAAATGTCCAAATTTCTCGCCAATCTTCGTGGAGGCGGTTACAAAACTAGTGCGAAGCAAAAGAAAGGATATAAATGAAGCGAATTTATGAGATTTTGATAGTTTTTTGTGTGCTTTTTTTGAGTGCGTGTGAGAATAAAATCGATGAAAATATCATCTCCAAAGGAAGCGATTTTAGCGCGGAGGCACGGGAAAAATCGCAGAATTTGGATAAGGAAAGTTACAAAGATTTGGCGCATTTATTTTTGGATACTAATGAGATTGACTTTTCGCGTGGGGTGCTAATAATTTTTGGCAAAAATCAATGCAAATATTGCGATATGCTAAAAGATGATATTAAGAAAAATCCCGCAGTGCAGGGGAAAATAGGGGAAAATTTTAATGCGTATTATATTAACATTTCATACGACAAAACACATAAAATTGTGGGCAATTCGTCTCTCACGCAATCTTCGCGGGAGTTTGAAAAATTCTCGCTCGATGAACCGCTAGTTCTATCTCGCTCGAATTTCTCGGCACAACCCACGAATCTCGCGCAAGATACTAGAATTGCGGAGGATTTAAAAGTAGATTCTGCGAATCAAGCAAAAATCGCAGAATCTGCCCCCACTTCGTCATTGCGAGCGAGCGAAGCGAGCGTGGCGTCTGTGCGAAGCACCGACCCACACTTGCAAATCCAAGATTCTGCGAACGCAGAATCTAATAAGAATCAATCGTGCGAAGCACCCAAAACTCGCCCGCTTCGTGGTGCAAAAAATCGGAAGCAAACGAGCAGTAGTGCGAGTGCCGATTTTTTGCTAGAAGCGAAAGCTGGGCACTCCCCTAAAAGCGAAAAGCGGCAGCTTTTGGCGCGTAGGGGGAGCGGGGTGGGGGGTGCAGCCCTTTTGCGAGAAAAATCGAGCGAATCAAATGCTGAAAATGGCGAAAATATCGTAGAATCGCAGAATCTAAAAAGAGATTCTTCGCCTACGGCTCAGAATGACAAAAAAAATGTGGATTGCCACGATTCTGCTACGCAGAATCTCGCAATGACGGGAAAAAACGCAGAATCTGCCCCCACTTCGTCATTGCGAGCGAGCGAAGCGAGCGTGGCGTCTGTGCGAAGCACCGACCCACACTTGCAAATCCAAGATTCTGCGAACGCAGAATCTAATAAATCTAACACAGATTCTGCGAATCACGCAAAAAACGCAGAATCTAATAAAAATCTTGCAAATTCTGCGATTTCCATTGAGACGCAAGAATTAGCGCAACTTTTTGGCGTCAATCTCACGCCACAAGTTGTTTTTATAAAAGAAGGCAAAGTCAAATATCTTTTCGCAGGTTACATTTTAAATTTTGAAAAAGTCGTGGATGAAGTCATCGCAAATAGCGCAGAATCTAGCGATTTTTCCGCGATAAATGAGAGATTAGACAAACTACTAAAAGGCATAAAATGAAAACGCTAAATCTACTTTTTGCTTCTCTGTATTCGGCAATTCCGCTAATGGCAATTTATGCACTCGCCATCGCTGTGGCGACTTTTATTGAGAATGATTATGGCACAAATGCCGCGCGGGTGCTTGTTTATAACACTTGGTTTTTTAACTTTTTGCATTTGTGGTTGCTAATTTCGCTGTGTGGGATTTTGGTGCGCTATAAACTTTGGCAACGCAGAAAATATGCGAGTTTTTTACTGCATTTGAGTTTTGTCATCATCATTTTGGGTGCTGGGATTACGCGATTTTTTGGCGTGGAGGGCATTATGCACATTAGAGAAGGGGAGAGTGCGAGCAGTTTTACAAGCAGTGAGATTTACCTAAATATGCTTGTGATAAGCGATGGGCGGAAGTTTGAGATATCGCTACCTACGAATATCAGTTATGCTTCCAAAAAAATGCTAAATGAAAAAATCGCCTTTGGAGATTTGGCATTTGTGATAAAATCAACTGCCATTACGAAGCTAAATAGCGAGAAAAACGACCCTACTTCAAAGATGGATGGGGCGATTTTTTATCAAAATAAAGAGTATCCATTTACGCTAATTGGCGGTGGGATGAGTGGCAAAGATGCGGTGATTTCCCTTGATGATGGGACAAATATCATTGTAAATTGGGGAAGCAAGGATGTGGATTTGGGATTTGAGATTGCGCTAGAAAAGTTTATTTTAGAGCGATATCCGGGGTCAAACTCGCCTTCGAGTTATAAATCAATCGTGTTTTTACGCGATAACGGAGCGGAAAAAAAGTATGAAATTTTTATGAATAATGTGATGGATTATCGCGGATATCGCTTTTTCCAAAGTTCCTATGATGCGGATGAAAAGGGGACGATTTTGAGTGTGAATAATGACCCGGGCAAAATTCCTACTTATGTGGGATATTTTTTGCTATTTTTGAGTTCCTTTTGGTTGCTATTTGCCAAAAATGGGCGGTTTATGCAGTTAAATAATTTCCTAAAAAATCAAAAGATTTATAGCATTTTATTTTTGTGTGCGATGATTTTCTCGCAGAATCTTGTGGCAGATTCTGCGAATTTGGGGCGAGATTCTGCGACAGATTCTGCGAATTTGGGGCGAGATTCTGCGGTAGATTCTGCGAAAAAATTAGATTCTGCGGTAGATTCTGCGAATCAAACAAAAATCGCAGAATCTACGCAAAACTCCGCACTTTTAAAGCGAATCGAGGCATTCCGCGCCACCTCCAAACTCCACGCCAAAAAATTCGGCACTTTGCAGGTGCAAAGCAATGATGGGAAGATTAAGACGATGGATACGCTCGCAGGCGATTTGGTGCATAAACTCACAAAGCGAAATAATTTTTTGGGATTTAGCAACACGCAAATTGCGCTAGGGATGCTTCTTTACCCAAATGATTGGAAAAATATCAAAATGCTTCGCATTTCAACGCCACAACTGCGAGAACTTTTAGGACTGCCAAAAAATGAAAATTATGCGTCTTTTATGGACTTTTTCGCAGAATCTAAATCAGCAGAATCCGCTAAAAACGCAGAATCCGCCAAAACCGCAGAATCTAATGCGCCAAAATCCGCAGAATCCGCCAAAATCGCAGAATCTAGCGAATATAAACTCAAAAATTACATCGAGGAAGCGACTCGCAAAAATCCCGCGAACCGAAGCAAATTTGACAATGACATAATTGACGCCGATGAGCGCGTGAATATCGCCTATGGCATTTATTCATCGCAGTTTTTTAGATTTTTGCCTGTGCCGCAAATGGGGGAAATGTGGATTTCGCCCATCGAAATGCTGACTTTTGCTGGGGAAGATTTGGGCGGGAAAATTCAACTTTTACTAGCAAATTATTTTAGCGCGGTGGAGTTTGGCGTGGAGAGTGGCGATTGGAGTAGGGCAGATTCTGCGTTAGGTGCGATAGAAGCGTATCAAATGCAATTTAGCGCGCCAAATTTGCGTTTGAGTGAGGCGAAACTAAAAGCGGAACTTTTTTTAAATAAAAGCAATATTTTTAAGGCGTTGATTTTGCCGTATTTGTGCGCTGGGGTGCTGATTTTCATCGCAATTTTTGTGTATATTTTTAGGCAAAATGAGAGATTGAGGGTTGCCCTAAAAGTGCTTTATTATTTTTCGTGTGTGTTAATTTTGGCGCATTTTGCGGCGTTAATGTTGCGCTGGTATGTCTCAAATCACGCGCCGTGGAGCAATGCCTATGAGTCAATGCTGTATATTGCCTTTATTTCGGGTGTTGCGGGGGTTGTATTTTTCAAAAAGTCGTATTTGGCGATTGCTGCGGCGAACTTCTTTGCAGGAATGTCGCTCTTTGTGGCGAATTTAGGATTTATGAATCCGCAGATTACAAACCTTATGCCCGTGCTAAAATCTTATTGGTTAAATATTCACGTAAGCGTGATTACGGCGAGTTACGGATTTTTGGGATTGTGCTTTTTGCTTGGGATTATTACGCTTTGTTTGATTATTACAAACGCATATTTGCGCCAAAAACTAGATTCTACGATAAATTCTATCTCCGCGATTAACGAAATGGCGATGATTTTAGGCATTTTTTTGCTTAGTGCGGGGACATTTTTGGGCGGAATTTGGGCGAATGAAAGTTGGGGGCGATATTGGGGGTGGGATGCAAAAGAGACTTGGTCGCTTGTCTCAATCGGCGTGTATGCGATTATTTTGCACCTGCGACTAATTTTTAGAAAAAATATGCAGTTTATTTTTGCAAGTGCGAGTGTGGTGGGATTTTTTAGTCTTTTGATGACATATTTTGGGGTGAATTATTATTTAAGCGGATTGCATTCCTATGCTGCTGGCGACCCACTGCCGATTCCAAAATTTTTATATTTTATGGTGGCATTTGTTTTTATTTTGATTATAATTGCATTTAATAAACGCAAAATGGATTCTTGTATTTAAGACTTATTTAAGGAAGGTTTTATGAAAAAGTTTGGATTGTGGATTTTAGGGATTTTGGCGGTAATTTTGGCGGTGGCATTTGTGATGCTTTTCACGCCATTTGGCAATGGGATTTTGAAACCATACATTCAATCACAAATCGATGCAAACTCCCCTGTTAGCGCGAAATTAGAAGTATTTGAGTTGCGCTTTTCATCGTTTAATGTGCAAATAAAGGCACTTGATAATATTGACATTCACGCACACGGCAACTACTCGCTTTTTGGGCGAAGTATCGATGGCGTGCTAAATATTTTGATTAAAAATCCAAGCAATATTAAGGAACTAAGCAGTGTGAATTTAGATGAGAACTTCGCTATTGAAAATCTCATTCGCGGGAAATTTGGCGATTTTGATGTTTTCACAAAGTCAAATATCGCTAATGGAAATATTGACATAAATACCCGCGTGGTGGATTTTATCCCTGTAAAGATTGTGGCAAGTATCATCGGCGTTAAAGTGGAGTCGCTTCTAAAAATCGCAGGGCAAAAACCTTATGCAAGTGGCATTTTCAATCTCAAAGCAGACATTTATGGCGATACAAAGTTTCAATTTAGTGGCGAGGCAAACGCCGAAATAAGCAAGGCAAATCTAAACAACGCACTTGTTAAAAAAGAGTTTAACTTAAAACTGCCAAATAAAACAGATTTTATAACCACCCTAAAAGTCGCATTTGATGGCAAAGAGGCAAAGCATAGTTTTAATTTCCTTTCACAAATTGGCAATATCACTTCAAGCGGAAGCACACTCATTGATGAACTAAAAACAATGTCCTCTTATAATGTAAATATCGCGGATTTATCGCCATTTAGCGCGATTGCTGGGATGCCTTTGCGCGGGAGTTTTAGAACAAAAGGCAATATTCAAGGCAATACAAAGTGGTTAAACATCGATGGAAAAAGCGACTTTGCAAGTGGCAACACCGCCTACACTCTCTCACTAGAAAATCTCACAAAACCAAAGGACGCACTTGTAACCATCAGCAATTTAAAGGTCGATGAGGTGCTTTGGACGCTGATGATGCCGCTTTACACAAAGGCAAATATGAATGCCAAAATCGATGTAAAGCACATCTCAAAGGGCATTTCTGGCACTTATGAGCACACAATCAAAGGTGTGGTGCAAAAAAGTGTGATAAAAAAGGAATTTGACTTCAATCCGCCAAATGACATTGCCTTCACGCACAGCGCAAATATCGAGTTAAATAACGCCAAAGGCAACTTAAATGCCAAAATAAATAGCGCAGTCGCGGATTTCAGCATAGATTCTGCGAATATTGACGCAAAAGAGTTTGCAATAAATGCGCCCTATAAAATCATCATTAGCGATTTGAAAAAACTCGCATTTGTCACTTCAAAAGAGTTAAAAGGCAATATCATCGCAGGGGGCAATGCGAAATTTGCGGGTGGAAAAGTCTCCGGCGACTTGCAGAGCGAGATTTTTGGCGGAAAACTAACGGCGGTTTTTGATAATAATGTCGCGGATATTAAGTTGATGGATGTTAAGGCATTATCCGTCCTTGATATGCTTCAATATCCGCAGATGTTTGATAGCAGTGTGAATGGCAAGATAAACTATAACATTCTCACACAAAGCGGAACGATGGAGTTTATGGCGACAAATGGGCGATTTACCGAGACAAAGTTAGGCGCGTTGCTAAAAAATACGCTAAATTTCAATTTGGCACAAGAAGTCTATGATGGCATAAAAATCGATGGTAAGATAAATAAAAAGGCGGTAAATGCAAATTTGGAGGCGAGCTCAAAAAGCACGGCGATAACCTCTAAAAACGCCATTATCGACTTTGAAAAGGACAATATAAATGCCTATTTGAATTTGAGGATTAAAAATGACGAGTTAGGGGCAAATATCAGCGGAAAGGTTGGTTCGCCAAGCATTAGTTTGGATATGAAAAAACTCACAAAAACGATTTTAAACAAAGTGCTTGGCGAGAAAAAAGTGGATGAGATTAAAGAAAAGGTAGATTCTGCGAAGCAAAAGGCACAAGAAAAGGTTGATGAGGCAAAGCAAAAGGCGCAAGAAAAAGTCGATGAGGCAAAGCAAAAGGCGCAAGAGCAAATCAAAAAAGAGGCAGATAAAGTCGGAGAGCAAATCGAAAATCAACTCAAAAACTTTTTTAGGCGATGAGTTTGAGGCATAAGTCCGTTTTAATCGATGAGGTGGCGGAGTTTTTTGCAGAATCTTGCGTGAAATGCGTAGATTCTGCGAATCCCACAAAAAACGCAGAATCTAAATGCGAATCGTCATTGCGAGGCAGTTTGAGCGAAGCGAAAACAACGAAGCAATCCACACCAAATTGTCATTCTGAGCGAAGCGATAGCGAAGCGAAGAATCTAAAAAAACCAAAAAGAGATTTTTCTCTCGCTTCACTCACTCAAAATGACAAAGCAAAAGCAGATTCTGCAAATCCCCTAAAAAACGCAGAATCTAATCAAAAAATTATGCTAGATTCTGCGATTTCCCCAAGCACAAAAGGCATTTTCATTGACGCGACTTTGGGACTTGGCGGGCATAGTGAGCGACTTTTGGAGGAAAATCCCGCGCTAGAAATCATCGGCATTGACAAGGATAAGATTTCGCTTGATTTCGCAAGGCAGAGATTAGCGCGATTTGGGAGGCGATTTAGCGCGGTGCAGGGGAGTTTTTCGCAAAAATTAGGCGAGATTCTGCGAAGCGGGAGAAAGATTGTCGGCGTTTTGGCGGATTTAGGCATTTCATCCCCGCAGGTGGATAATTTGGAGCGCGGATTTAGCGTAAAATCGCCCATCCTTGATATGCGGATGGATTTGGATGCGAGTTTGGATGCAAAATATATATTAAATAATTATCCAAAGGATGAGTTAGAGCGCGTTTTTAGGGACTTTGGCGAGATTAAGGGGGCGACAAAATTAGCAAATCTAATCGCAGAATCTCGCAAAAAAAAGCAAATAATTTCAAGCGAGGATTTATGTCAAATCGCAGAATCTTTTATGCGATTTAAGGGCAAAATCCACCCCGCCACGCTGATTTTTCAAGCACTTCGCATTGAGGTGAATGACGAATTAGGCGAGTTGCGCGACTTTTTAGCGCAACTTCAATCATTAAGCGGCGCAAAAATCGCTATAATTTCATTTCACTCGCTTGAAGATAGAATGGTAAAAACGGCGTTTAAGTCGTGGAGCGCGGATTGTATCTGTGATGAGAGTGCGCTAAAATGCGAGTGCGGGGGCAAAAACGCAAAGGGCGAAATCATCACTAAAAAACCAATCACGCCAAGTGCGGACGAAATCACGCGCAATCCACGCGCTAGAAGTGCAAAAATGAGGTGTTTTAGATTTTATGAAAAAAGATGAATTACGCAGCGGATATAGTTTGGATGACTTTGGAGTGCCCTTTAAAGAGCGACAGGGGCAAAGTTTGCATTTGAAAAAACCGCACTTTGCGGGGGATTCTGCGAAAGATTCTGCGAATGTGCGAGATTTTGCGAAAGATTCTGCGAAAAACGCAGAATCTGCAAATAATTTTAAGAAAAACGCAGAATCTGCTTCAAATTACGCTCCGCAATTTGAGGGATTTAACGCCATTTTTGAGCAAAACGCAGAATCTAATAAATTCGCAGAATCTAGTAAAATCCAAACAAAAGATTCTGCAAATCCCCCAAAAAACGCAGAATCCACAAGAGATTCTGCGCCAAATGCGCCAAAAAATCCATTAGATTCTGCGCCCATTTCACACGCCGAAAAACGCGCCCTACTTCATCCGCTCCCGCAAAAGCAAAGCGATATCAACGCGCTGTTTGTGGCACTTGCGATGCTATTTTTAATCTTGCTAATTTTCATACCGCAGGTTTATTTGGCGAACAACATTTACAGCGCGAGTAAAAATATCAATTATTTAAAGACGCAAAAAGAAGCACTGCGCGATGAAAACAGCGATTTGCAAAAGCAGTTAGAAAGTCTAAAATTTAACTTTTTGACGCTAGAAATCGAGGAAATAAAATAATGTTTGACGCCAAATCCACGCCAAACCTCCGCAAATAAAGGCAGAGTGTGCAGTTTTTCACTGCCCTAAAATCCCATAAATTTTTGTATTTTTTCATCGCATTTTATTGCGTATTTTTGGTTGCATTCTCGCGCTATGCGCCGAATTTGGATGATTTGTGGTTGTGGATAGAAATTATCGCAAAAAATCAAAATGAAATTTATATGAGTTTTCGTCCGCAAATCGCCCGTTTCGCGCCATTTGCCTTGCTTGAATTGCTATTTTTAATGCAAATCTCAACTTCGCCATATTTGTTTTTTGCCTTTAACGCGCTTTTATTTGTGATTTTTTGCGTGATTTATTTAAAAATTTTAGGGATTTTAAGTCTCCCATTTCGCACCGCTATAATCGCGCTTTTATCGCTAAGCACGGCATTTGTCATCGTCTTTTTTGGCATTTGCTATTTTGAAAAAGTGCAGATTGTGTGGATTGCGCTGTTTATGCTTTTTACCCTCCGTGCCCTGCAAAATCCCACGCCAAAAAATCAGCTTTTTGCCATCATTACGCTAAATATCGCGCTTTATTACAAAGAGCCGACTTTCCTTGCGGCACTTGCCTTTGGGGCGGTTATGTTGCTTTATGCGTGGCAAAATCGAGGGCAAAATCAAAGCAAAGATTTGGCAAAGTTCGCATTTTATGTGATTTTTAGCGCGTGTAATTTTGCGATTTTGTATTATTTTTTGGTGGTGGATTATGTGAATGTGCCCTATTCTACGCTTGTTGCAAAGGGTGTGGTTGAAGTGATTTTCGATTATATTTTAAATGATGGCATAATATTTTTTGGCATTTGCGGACTTTTTGCGTGGCGTGCTTTTTTAGTGGCGTTTAAAAATGCGAAAATTGAGGCATTTTATGATGGGTGCTTGGCGGCGTCTCTTGCGTATTTTTTGGCATTTATGGTGCTAAAAATGTCCGCGCCATACTATCTTTTGCCCTGCTATGTGCTTGGAGTCCCGCCACTGCTTTATTTTGGGCGCAAATATTGGAAAAATCTTTTTGTGAAAATTGTCCTAATTTTTGGGATTTTTCTCTTTTTTTCGCAGAATCTGCCAAATGGAATTTACAAAATGGTGGATTTAAAGGCGCAGGGTGTGCAGTTTCAGCGCACTTTGGATTTTGTCGCTTCGCATTTGCGGGATAATCCGCAGGGCGCGGATATTTATTTTGATGGGATAGGGCGGGGGAGGGATATTTATGCCTTTGAGGTGGGGATGCGTCCATTTTGGTTTGCCCTGCATTTGGAAAAAATGCGTGGCATTGCTAACTTTGACTTGCGGACGAATGCGCCAAATGGGGCGGATTTCAGCGTTGATAAAAAGAGCAGATTTACCCTTTCAAATAGCGATATTGTGAGTGCGCCAAAAAGTGGAGATTTGATTATTGTAAGCAATATGCGGGTTTTCGCAGAATCTAATATGGTGGATTTTGCGAAATTTGGGGCAGATTCTGTGAATTCTTTGTCGGATTCTGCGGATTTTGGGCGAGATTCTGCGAAAAATTCGGCGGATTCTGCGATGATTTTGTCGGATTCTGTGAAATTTGGGGCGGATTCTGCGCCAAAGGGCGAGTTGATTTTCAAAAGCGGATTCCCCACAATCCCGCACATTACGCTAATTTCGCTGATGAAATATTTTTGTAGCGCAGAATCTAATCCATTCGCCACTCCACTGCAAACGCAAGTATTTTTGGTGGAGTGATTATTTCGCAGAATCTGCGGTGGATTCTGCGAAATTGTCGCCATTCGCAGAATCTGCGATAGATTCTGCATTTTTTGCACTAGATTCTGTATTAAAAGTTTCTTCGATTGTTTCTAAACTTTCGCTGATAGATTCTGCGTTTTTATGCCCTGTGGTGGCGAAAAATAATGCCATTATGCCGATAATCACGGCAATTGATGAGGCGACTAAAATTGACAACTTCGCTAAAATCACCTGCTCATCGCTATCAAATGCAAGTCCCGCCACAAAGATTGACATTGTGAAACCTATGCCAGAGAGCATCCCCACCGCCAAAATATGCCCATAAGTAAGTCCATTTGGGCGGTCTGCGATATTTAGCTTTTCGCCTAAAAATGAAAATATAAAAATGCCTAGCGGTTTTCCCACCACAAGTCCTAAAATCGTCCCCCACAAAATGCCATCTACATTAAGATTCACGCCATTTTCTAAGCTCACACCCGCATTTAAAAACGCAAAAATCGGCACGATAAAATACGCACAAATCGGCTGCAAGATAATCTCCATCTTAACAAGCGGATTTTGCGCGTAGCGCGAATATGTGGCAATCGTATCTAGCAAATGCACTTGTTTGCTAGTCTCTTCAATATCGATTTTTTTCCCGCTGTCGTGGCGAAAGAAATTTATAATCCCGCCAAAAAACGCATACAAAAATCCCTGTTTCGCGCCATCTTTTGGCAGGGGCGAAGCACCATCTTTTAGCAACATTTTATTCCACTCTTCTAACATATCCAAAATGCTGACAAAATATTTTTTTCGAATCTGCGAGCGTCCGGGGATGGCAAATGCCAAAATCACACCCGCGATTGTCGCGTGCACACCGCTTTTATAAACCGCAATCCAAAGAAAAATCCCAACCAAAATATAACTCATCAAATACTTCGTATCTTTGTAATTTAGGTAAATCAGCGCACACACCAAAAGCCCGGCAACAGCTAACCAATGCGTATTTAAATCCGCCGTGTAAAGAAATGCGATTACCAAAATCGCGCCCAAATCATCAAAAACCGCCAAAGTTACCAAAAAGATTTTTACAACATTTGGGATTCGCTTCCCTAAAAGTAAAATCGCACCCAGCGCAAACGCCGTATCCGTGCTCATCGCCACGCCAAATCCGTGCGCAGAATTTGTGTCGTGATTGAACCACAGATAAAAGGCAATGGGGATTGCCATCCCGCCAAATGCCGATAATATCGAAAAGCTAACGCGCTTAAATCCCGCAAGCTCACCATACAGCACTTCGCGCTTCATCTCTAATCCCACCATCATAAAAAATAACGCCATCAAAACATCATTCACAAAATGCCCGATGCTGATTTGGACGAATTTATTCCCCACAAACATTCCAAACTCTTCGTGCAATAGGGCAAAATAAATATCTTTATACTGACTATTTGCCACCCACACGGCAAGCACCACGCAGAAAAATAGCAAAATCCCGCCAAAAGATTCGTGGTTTATGAAGTTTGACAAGCCACGCTGTAATTTTTCTTTGACATAAAGTGTCGTTTGGATGGGAGTTTTGTTTATCAAATTGTCGATTGTTTGCTTCATTTTGTGATGCCTTTGAAAAAATTTAAAATATTTGGTAAAAAATGCGGATTTTATCAAAAAAATTAGGATTTTTAAACTAAATTTTAGACTTTTTGCATAGTATTTCATTTCTTTTTTTCACAAAAAAAGAAATTTAATTTTAAAATCAAAGGATAAAAAAATGGAAAAAATTGGAATTTTTTATGGAAGCACCACAGGTAGAACGCAAGAAATCGCCGAAGCAATCGCTGAAAAGCTCGGCAACTGCGACTTAGTCGATGTCGCAAACGCTTCAAAAGATGACATTGCAAAATATAGCAATCTCATTTTGGCAAGCTCAACTTACGGCGATGGCGACTTGCAGAGCGATTGGGAAGATTTTGCAGGGGCGTTAAGCGAAGATGATTTTAGCGGAAAAGTCGTAGCAATCGTAGGTTTAGGCGACCAAGATGGGTATAGCGACACATTTTGCGACTGCATAGGACTACTAGCAAATCTCGCCAAAAAAGCCACGATAATCGGCAAAACCGCAAACGAAGGCTATGATTTTAGCGAATCAAAGGGCATTAGTGGCGGAGAATTTTTAGGACTTGCCATCGATGATGACAACCAAAGCGATTTGACTGCCGGACGCGTGGAAAAGTGGGTAGAGCAAATCAAAGGGGAATTTAAATAAAACTTTGCTTTGACAAAGATTTTGCTTTTATTGCGAGATTCTGCGATTTTCACGCAGAATCGCAGAATCTCATCGCAAAAATCGCAGAATCTAATTTTTCGCAGAATCTTTTTTAGATTCTGCGCTTGGATTCTGCGATTTGCCCCAAAAATACTCAAACTTACTAATAAAATTTATCATTTTGCCTATAATTTTTAGAAATCTGCTATAATCGCAACTTTTAAATTTTAAAATTGAAAGGATTAAAATGAAAATCTATCAAAGCATAACCGAAATCATCGGGCACACGCCACTTTTGAAACTTAACAACATACAAACAGACGCAAATATCTTTGTCAAATGCGAGTTTATGAACCCCGTGCATTCAATAAAGGACAGAATCGCCTTTGCAATGATAAATGACGCACTTCAAAGTGGCAAAATCACGAAGGACACGACAATCATCGAGCCTACAAGTGGCAACACAGGCGTGGGACTCGCAAGTGTGTGCGCGGCACTTGGCATAAAGCTAATCATCGCAATGCCTGAATCAATGAGCATCGAGCGGCGAAAAGTAATGCAAATCTTTGGCGCGAAATTAGAGCTGACACCAAAAGAAAAGGGTATGAAAGGCGCGGTAGAGCGGGCAAATGAGCTACATAAAGAAATCCCAAATAGCGTGATTTTAGACCAATTTGGCAATCCTAGCAATCCTGCAATCCACAAAAGCACGACTGCAAAAGAGATTTTAGAAGCGTTAGGCGGGACAAAAATCGACATTTTTGCCGCAGGGGTAGGCACAGGCGGGAGTTTGAGCGGGATTGGCGAAGTGCTAAAAGCGCAAAACAACCCAAATATCGAGATTATCGCAATCGAGCCAAAAGATAGTCCCGTGCTAAGCGGTGGTGCGCCGGGTGCGCATAAGATTCAAGGCATAGGCGCGGGATTTGTCCCTGCAAACCTAAATGGCGAGATTTACAAAGAAGTGATTTGCGTGGATTCTAGCGACGCGATTGCGAGTGCGCGGGAGTTAGCGCAAAAAGAAGGATTGCTCGTAGGCATTTCAAGTGGGGCGAATTTCTTTGTGGCAAAAGAGTTAGCAAAACGCCACAAGGGCAAAAATATCCTAACGATTTTAAATGACACGGGCGAGCGATATTTAAGCACGGACTTATTCGCGGGGATTTAAAGTTTTAGATTTTTTAAATGCGAAGATTCTGCGACTCATACGAAAATCGCAGAATCTAACTCCAAAATCCGCACGAGATTCTGCGATTTCGCAGAATCTAAATCAAAAAATTACCCGAGATTCTGTGTTTTTTTGTCATTGCGAGACTTGCTTGCAAGTCGTGGCAATCTATTTTTTGATTTATGGATGGTTGCTTCGCTTCGCTCGCAAAACAAGGCGAAGCCGAAGTTTCTTTATTCAATTCTGCGAATTGCTTTGTTGTTTTCGCTTCGCTCAAACTGCCTCGCAATGACTTCGTCATTGCAGAATCTACCGCCGATTCTGCGATTTGCAAGAAATTCACAGATTCTTCGTTTAGATTCTACGAAAGGCAACGCAAAATCGCAATTTCGCAGAATCCCCTAAAAACTTATCGTATTTGTGGATGTTAGCGGTATTATTTTGTTACCATAACCTGCGCTGCTTTGATATGAGTCGCGCAACTTTTGGCATACCAAGTATTCATTGCCGATGCCTAACCCTTCGCCCGTTTTGCCCTTTGCTGCTCCGCGCGGGTTAAAGTATAAGTCGCCATCATCGGTGATTTGGATGTATGGCTCTTCGCCGCAAGGGATGTTTTGCTTGCCGACTTTGTATGCGGGGGAAATGCCGCGATTTTTGGCGTCATTTTTTGCTGGTAACCACTTGAAATTGCTTAATCCAGAGACTTCGATTATCCAGCGATTCCAATAAATCGATGGCGTTTTCGTGCGGTCGGTTGGGTGTGGGGCGAGTTCGTTTGTGGTGTTTAGATTATCAGCGAAAACCTTTGCTACGATTGTTTTTAGCGTGTTTGCCGTGTCGCTCCGCAAAGTCGCCACTCGTTTATCAGTCCTTGTCGCGACAAATTTAGGCACGGCAACCGCCGCCAAAACCCCCAAAATCACCACGACAAACACCATCTCAATCATTGTGAATCCTCTTCTCATTTCCATTCCTTAAAATTCTATCGTTTGCGTGGAACTAAGCGGAATAATCTTATTGCCGTATCCAGCACTACTTGCATAACTTTTTTGTAAAACCTTGCATAACTCAAAGTTGCTATTTTGCATACCAGAATATGCACCCTCGCTGTAAAGTCCTACGGGATTGAAATACAAATCGCCGTCTTTTGTGATTGATATGAGTGCTTTATGCAGTCCGCAGGGCATTCTATAAGTGCCGACTTTGTAAATTGGCGAAACGCCGTATTTATCGGCATCGCCAATCGCACTTGCCTTCATCCAGCGATTTCCATCAAGTCCTGCTACCTCTAATATCCACTCGCTCCACTGAATTTTTGGCGTTTTTGTTTTGTCGTTTGGATGTGGGGCGATGGACTGCGTGGTGTCGATATTATCTGCGAAAACTTTTGCGACAATGACTTTCAAAGTCGCCGCCGCGTCACTTCGCAAAGTCGCAACTTGCGCATCGGTTCTAGTTGCCATAAATCTAGGCACGGCAACCGCCGCAAGCACGCCTAAAATCACAATGACAAAGACTAACTCAATCATACTAAATCCACTTCTTTTCATAGATTCTGCGTCCTTATAAAAAAATAAAACGAAATATAACAGGATTTACTTAAATAAACATTAAATATCGGTAATTTTGATAATTTTTATTAGATTATTTTGTATATAATGCGGATTTTAAAAATTGGGGAGCAAATTGAATGAGAAATGTTTTTAATGCGCGATATAAAAAGCAAAATGTGGAGCGAATGAAGCAGAACTTTTTTAGTAAAAATTACAAAAAAATATTATCGCAGAATCTACTTTTAGCACCGATTTTAGTGCCGATTATGGCGATTCGTAAGATTTATTGGCATTTGGAAAATAGCAAACTTCACACATTACATTTTCATAATTTAACGCAAAAACCGCTTTTTATGCCCTATTTTGCATTGCTTTATGTATGTAAAAAAATATTGAAAATTTTAAATGCCATATTTGACATCATCCCAAAAATGATTGTAAATATCCGCCTTTTGCGTGGTAAAGTGGATATTCCGTATTTTGAGTTAGTGCTAACCACAAAATGCTCTCTGCGATGTGAGTCGTGTAATAATTTAATGCAATATTTTGATTCCAAAAATGCTTACACTTGCTCGTTGCAGGGCATTATCGATGCTGTTAGTGCGATTTTAGATAAGATTGATTGCGTGAGAAATGTTAGGATTATTGGTGGCGAACCGCTACTTTTTAAGGATATCGCGAAGGTTGTGGAGTTTTTGGATAGCAAAAAGAAGGTGCGAAGTTTTGATATCGTCACAAATGGAAGCATTGTGCCTAAAAATGATTTGCTTTTGGCGCTTGCCAAGTCTAATAAATCCAGCATTACAATTAGCGATTACTCCGCTTCGCCAAATATCAAAATTCCCCTGCATTACGATAAAATCATAGATTTGCTAAAATCGCATAATATCCCGCACTCAATACTTTGGCAAGATAAAACAGAGTGGATAAATCCGCAGAAAATCTACAAACGAGGGCGAAGCAAGGGGGAGATTATCCGCAATTTTAAGGCGTGTTTGATGCCTTGCGTAAGCGTGATGAGTAATGAAATGGGAGTGGCGTTTTCAAAAAATCAAATTGTAAAAAATCAAATTGGGGGGGGCAGATAGATATTGGCGCAGAAAAATCGCAGAATCTAGCGCATTTTAAGGCAGATTCTGCGAAATGCGATGAAAATTGCATAGATAGCAAAGGGCAAATTTTTATATGTCCTATTGCGAGTTCGCTGTCTAGATTGAAGGGATTGGATGAATTTAGTGGCGATTTTTTATCGCTAGATTCTACGCTAAATGGGGATAAAATCATAGATTTTTATAAGCAAGATTTTTTTAGTGTGTGTGATTATTGCCGTGATATGTGGGAAAAAGGCGAGAAAATAGCACCTGCCATCCAAACGACAAAAACGCTAAAAGTTGAGAAATAAACGCAATGCCAAAGATTCTGCGAATGGATTCTGCAAAAAGCGTGATTTTTGCGTAAAAATCGCAGAATCTAGTGCAATTTTTTCACAGAATTTATCGCAATTTTTCGCAGAATCTAGCGAGTTTTTGCATAATTTTTCGCAGAATCTAGCAGAATTTTCATAATCTCACCCGCCTACTGCGCTATTTCGCCTATCACTATCCCCACCGCCAAAAAATCCGCTTTTACCACTTGTAGCCCTTGCTCCCGCACCTGTGCCACTTTTTGCGCTATTAAAGCTATTTTTACTGCGCTCATAAGCCTGTGGCGATTTGTAGCTTGTGCGTTGCTGTGCTTGGTAGTTTTGATTGCCAAAAAGTTTGTTTCCTATCCAGCTACCGATAATCGCACCCGCTGCACTTGCTAAAATCGCCCCGCCAAGCGACAATCCAGCCCCGCTAGGATTTGTAAGCTCCGAAGTCCCCGCGTCAATCGCGCTATTTTCCTCTTTTAGCAATTTATCGATTTCCTCTTGTGATAACATTCGCTCCGTGCCGTCCTTTGCTTTGAGAAGCACACGCGTAGTCTCACTTGGATATTCCTCCAAAATCTTGTAAGTGCCATCTGTCTGCTCTTCGATGATGACAAACGCGCCTTTTTTTACCGCCTCATTTTGCGCCCCTTGCGCGTTTTCTTTCGTATCGCAACCATTCAACGCCAAAAGCACACTAATCCCAAGTCCGCCCATAAGCCCAAATTCGCTGATTTTTCGTATTTTTTTCATTTGATTTGCCTCCAAATTATGATAAATTTTCCCATTTTAGTTTCGCGCCACCAAGTATATGAAAATGCAAATGTGGCACTTCTTGTCCGCCGTCCGCACCGATATTTGTGATGATTCGATAGCCATTTTTATCTAATCCCACTTTTTTTGCCACTTCTTTGATAAAGTCGCTAATCTCTCCCAAAGTCGCAGAATCTGCGCTCTCAAAGTCCTTTGTGCAGATTTTTGGGATTGCCAAAATATGAATGGGAGCTTTTGGATTTATGTCATAAAACGCCAAAAATTTTTCGCTCTCTAATACCTTGTTGCAGGGGATTTCGCCATTTACGATTTTTTCAAAAATAGTCATTTTGCGTCCTTTTAAATTATTAAGATTTTGCGAAATTGTTACAAAAAATCTTTTAAAATTAAATTAAGTATTGTTTTTTGCTTAAAATTTGTGCTAGAATTTGCCACATTTTTTAAAAAGGGAGATTACAAAATGGAGAAAGGTGAGTTTGAACGCATTTCAAAGCGATTAGATGAGTTAGAGAAAATGCCTGATTTAGGCGGTGGCGTAAAGGCAACGCTAGATAAAAATGGCGTCTCACGCCGTGATTTTATGAAATGGGCTGCAGCGATGAGCGCGTCTATGGCACTTCCAGCGTCATTTGTCCCGCTAACTGCTAGGGCAGCGGAGTTAGCAGGGCGAATCCCTGTTGTGTGGCTACATATGGCTGAATGCACGGGTTGCAGTGAGAGTTTGCTAAGAAGCGATTCGCCTAGCATTGATTCGCTGATATTTGACTACATTAGCTTAGAATATCACGAGACCGTTATGGCTGCAGCAGGTTGGCAAGCCGAGCAAAATGCCGAAAATGCGATGAAAGAATACAAAGGCAACTATATTTTAATGGTAGAGGGCGGAATCCCAAGTGGCAGTAGCGAATTTTATCTCACAATCGGCGCACACGGACACACAGGCGCACACAGCGCAAGAGAAGCGGCGAAAAACGCAAAGGCGATTTTTGCAATCGGCACTTGTTCTAGCTATGGTGGCGTCCAAGCGGCAAATCCAAATCCCACAAACGCCGTCCCTTTAAGCAAAATCACAAATAGAAAAGTCATAAATGTGCCCGGCTGTCCGCCTAGCGAGAAAAATATCGTAGGCAGTTTGCTTCATTTTATTTTATTTGACGAATTGCCTTCGCTTGATGCTTACAATCGCCCCACTTGGGCTTATGGAATGCGAATCCACGATTTGTGCGAGAGACGCGGACATTTTGACGCAGGCGAATTTGTGCAACAATTTGGCGATGAGGGCGCGAAAAATGGCTACTGTCTTTACAAAGTCGGTTGCAAAGGACCATATACATTTAACAACTGCTCACGGCTTGGATTCAACGACCATACAAGTTGGCCTGTGAAAGCTGGACACGGCTGTATTGGTTGCAGTGAGCCAAACTTTTGGGATACTATGAGTCCATTTGAAGAGCCACTAGCAAATAAACTTTATGCGACTTCATTTAATGGGATGGGTGCGGATAAAACGGCGGATAGAGTGGGGACGATTTTATTAAGTGCCGCAGCGATTGGAATCGCAGCACACGCCGTGCTTTCGATGGTAAGCAAAAGCGATAATTAAAGGGGGAGAAAATGACAAAACGAATCGTAGTAGACCCTATCACACGGATTGAGGGACATTTGAGAGTTGAAGTGGTGGTTGATGAAAACAATGTGATAACAGACGCATTTTCTAGCTCTACGCTGTGGCGTGGATTAGAAAAAATCGTGCGTAACCGCGACCCACGCGATGCAGGGTTTTTGATGCAACGAATCTGTGGCGTTTGCACTTATTCGCATTACAAAGCGGGAATCACAGCGGTAGAAAACGCGCTAGGCATTACGCCACCGCCAAATGCCGAGCTGGTGCGCTCACTAATGAATATCGCGCTTGTTTTGCACGACCACACTGTGCATTTTTACACGCTTCACGGGCTTGATTGGTGTGATATAACCTCCGCGCTTAAAGCAAACCCCGCAAAGGCGTCCAAAATCGCATTTAACTACGCTGATTTTCCGCTAAATACGGGTGAAAATGAGCTAAAAGCTATTCAAGCAAAAGTGGCAGATTTTGTAAAAAAAGGCGCGTTAGGACCATTTGCAAACGCGTATTGGGGACATAAAACTTATAGATTTTCCCCAGAGCAAAATCTAATCGTGCTATCACATTATCTAAAATTGCTTGAAGTCCAAAGGGTTGCCGCGCAAATGATGGCGATTTTTGGCTCAAAACAGCCACACCCACAAAGTTTGACCGTGGGCGGAATTACTTCGGTTATGGATATGCTAGACCCTAGCCGTTTGGGCGATTGGCTAACCAAATACAAGCAAGTCGCGGATTTTGTCAATCGCGCATATTACCCAGATGTGCTTATGGCAGCGGAGGTTTATAAAAATGAGCCTAGCGTCCTAAAAGGCTCAGGCGTGAAAAACTTTATGAGTTTTCAAGAGATTCCGCTAGGCAATGGCGAATATTTGTATAGTAGCGGATATATCAAGGATTACGATATTTCAAAGGTTTATGAGATTGACGAAAAACTCATCACAGAAGAAGCAACGCATTCGTGGTATAAAAATGACAAGCCACTGCACCCATATCAAGGCGAAACCGAGCCAAATTACACAGGATTTAAAGACGGCAAAAGCATTGGCGCAAATCTTAAAGAAGTCGATAGCAAATTGCTTGATGTGGATGGCAAATACAGCTGGATAAAATCGCCTCGCTATGACGGAATGCCTATGGAAGTGGGACCTTTGGCGGCGGTTGCGGTGGGATTAGCAGCGAAAAATCCGCGAATCTCAACTATCGCTACGAAGTTTTTAAAAGATACAGGACTCCCCGCAACCGCACTATTTAGCACTTTGGGGCGAACGGCAGCTAGACTAATAGAATGCAAATTAAGCGCGGATTATGGAATCGAAGTATTTAACGCGCTCATTGCAAATATCAAATCTGGCGACACACGCACTTGTGCGCCATATAAGATTGACAAAAATAAAACCTACGAGGGACGCTATATCGGCAATGTGCCACGCGGAATGTTAAGCCATTGGGTGCGAATCGAAAATGGCGTAGTGGCGAATTATCAAGCAGTCGTGCCATCGACTTGGAATGCAGGACCGCGTGATGCAAAAGAGCAAAAAGGACCTTATGAAGCGAGTTTGATAGGCATAAAGATTGCAAATTTAGCCCAGCCGCTTGAAATCATAAGGACGATTCATTCATTTGACCCTTGTATTGCGTGTGCGGTGCATTTAATCGATACAAAAGGCAATGATTTAGGCGAGTATAAAATCGCACCTACCACGCTTCGTGCGTAAAAGGGGGCGATTATGAAAACAAAATCTATAAACGCAGAATCTCCGCAAGATTTTGCGAAAAAGGCAAGTGTGGCAAAAGTGGCAAAAGTCACAAAAATCACAGATTCTGCGAAAAGCACAGATTCTGCAAAAAGCACAAGAAAAAGGCGAGATTCTGCGAAAATCGCAGAATCTCGCACGAAAAACGCAGAATCTACGCTAGATTCTGCGAATGTTAGAAGGCGCGAGATGATGGCAGATTCTGCGAAGTTGAGAGATTCTGCGCTTTCGCAAAAATCTTATAGGCGAATGCTGACTTTTCATCCTGTGGTGCGATTATTTCATTGGATTCGCGCGGTGTGCGTGGTGTTTTTGATTTTTAGTGGATTTTATATCGCATATCCGTTTTTCGCGCCTGAGCCAAATTCCGAGCCTACGAACTTCCTTTACGCGCTATTTCGCAGCTGGCACATAATGGCGGGATTTTTGCTAGTTGCGGTGACGATGTTTCGCCTGTATTATTTTATCTCGACAAGTCGGCACGGCGCGGAAAAAATCCATTTGGATGAGGTATTTGATATCAAAATTTGGATTGGGCAGATTAAAAATTATCTATTTTTAGGCAAGCACCCGCCCATTAAAGGGCTTTATAATCCACTTCAAATCCTTGCGTATTTTTCCTTTGGGATGATGCTTTTATTTATCTCAATTACGGGATTTGTGCTTTATTATAATGTGTATCACGATGGACTTGGGGCGTTTCTAAATGCGACATTCAAGTGGTTTGAGGTGCTTTGCGGGGGACTAGCAAATGTGCGGAAAATCCATCACATTCTTACTTGGGGGATTTGCATTTTTATTTTGACGCATCTTTATATGGCGATTTGGAATGCGATAAAGCACCCTGATGGCGGGATTGACTCGATGGTGGGCGGATATCGATATTTGCCAAAAGATAAGGATTAGCAGATTCTGCGATTTGCAAAATGAAGGTTTTGATACTTGGCATCGGCAATATTTTATTTGGCGATGAGGGAATCGGCGTCCATTTATCAAACTATCTCAAAGTAAATTACGCTTTCAAATCGCCCACGCACACTTTGCAAATCATCGATGGCGGGACTTTGGCGCAAGGACTTATCCCGCTAATCACCGAGCAAGACTTTGTGATTTTGATAGATTGCATAAATGCGGATAACGCGCAAGTGGGCGATGTTTTCGCATTTGATTTTGATTCTGTCCCGCTAAATGTGAATTGGCAAGGCACAGCGCACGAAGTAGAAATGCTACAAACGCTAAAAATGATTGAAATGATGGGCGATTTGCCCACAATAAAGATTGTGGCGACAATCCCGCATATATTGGAGAGCGACACAACTTTTAAGATGAGTGAGACGATACAAAAATCCGCAATCACAATGCAAAATGAGGTTTTTAAGATTTTAGAAAATTTGGGCTTTGAGATTAGCAAAGTTGATTCGCGCCCATTGCAAGAAGTCGCAAATCTCTCATACAAGGGCTTTTAGATTGACTTTAAAATTCACATTTTTTTACAGCGATTTAAACAAAGATTATTTTTTGGGACTTTTGCAAAAAATCGCGCAAAATTTTGGACTTGAAGTTTGCGCAGAATTTAGTGATAAAACGCTAGATTTTTATGCAAGTGGCGAAAATTTGAGCGATTTTGCAAGTGCATTAGAAAAGGAAATCCCGCTGTCGCTTTATTTTCGCTTTAAAAGCGTAGAAGTTTGCGAAAAATCAGCGCATTTAAAGCCCCTGCAAATCGCAGAATCTGCCGAAAATATTTTAAGTGTTAGCCAAATAAATGCGCGTAAATTTTTGCAAGATTTGGCGATGGAAAGTGCGCTTAAAAATCTTTGCGATTTATTGAAGCAAGGGGATGAAATTACGCTAAACACAAGCAAAGGTGCGATTTTGCTATCCACAAAAAAAGGCGATTTGCACGATTTGCGCGATGATTTGCAAGGCGATTCGCAAAAGCACGATTCGCACGATTTGCGACAAAATTTTGATTTTATTTTGGCAAATGATATTTCTACCATTTCGCTCTACACTCGCGCCACGCAGGATGAAATAAACGCCATCGCCACGCTAGAAAAACCGCTTATAAATTTGAGTGTAAAAGAAGTTTTTTGCGATGAAGTGGGCGCGAAAAACGCGCTTTTTATGTTGCCTTTTGAGGCAAATTTATGCTTTATTTTTTCAGCGTTGGAAGTGCCGTTTTTATTCGCAAAACGCGCAGATTCTGCGGATAAATTTTTTGAAATTATTGTGGGGAAAAATGGCGCATTTGTGGAAAATAATATTGCAAAATCAAAAAATTTTGATGAGTTTTTGGCGATGAATTTTGCGCCACTGCGAAATGCGAAAAACGCAGAATCTGACATTTTTATCGCTTATATTAGCGCGAAAAATCCCACGCTTTTGGGAAATCCAAGCGATAAAAATTCGCACATAAAAATCGCATTTGACAAAAATCCCAAAAATATTTTGGCAAAAATCTCGCATTTGGAAAATGGCGATAAACTCATCGCAAACTTCGCCCGTGAGTTTGGGGCGCGATATGAGGCGATTTTGGCACTAGATTCTGCGCCGCAAATTAGCGAAAATATCATTGATATTTTTGAGTGCGCGGCGATGATTTTAGGCGCAGAATCTAATAAAAACGCAGAATCTAATAATTTCGCAGAATCTCGCAAATCCGCAGAATCTCACGCGCAATTTATTTTAGATTTGGCAAAAAATTGCTTGCGCGATATTAGTCCAAAAATCGACTTTAAAAATATTGGAGATTCTGCAAATTTCGCAGAATCTCCGCTAGATTCTGCGCCAAAAACGCAAGATTCTGCGAATTTAGATTCTGCGAAAAAAACGCAAGATTCTGCGAAAAACGCAGAATCTCCGCTAGATTCTGCGACAAAAATCTATGATGAGTTAAAGACAATTCGCTCCATTATTAGCTTCACTCTCGCAGGGACGGAGCGTGAAATTATCGCGTATGGGATTTTGGAGTCGCTTGTGGATTATGTGCTATTAAATTTTGGAGACATAAAAAGGAAATTTGGCGTTAAAAAAATGGGAATTATTGGCGATTTATTCGCAAATAAAATATTTTTTGATAAAATCACCAAAAAAATTCCCGCAGATTTAGATTTGATTTTACCGACATATTTGGATTTTACACGCTGATGGAGGGCGCATTTGCAAGATATAAATAATAAATTTAGGTTGTTTTTGTTTATTCCGCTGATTTTTATTTTGGCAATCAATGTGCTGTATATTTTCCTTGGGATGGGCGTTTTCTCCATTTTCAAAGATAATGCGCTGTATTATAATGATGTGTTTGTGAGCGCGTATATTATGGTGATTGTGGTGCTTGATTTGGCGTTTTTCGCGGGGATTGCGATTATTTCTAATAAATATATCAAAAATGATATTTTGCTCTCAATCAATGACTTTTATGTGGATATGCGAAATTTTTATGAAAACAATAAATTTGGCTTCCAAAGCTGGGCACAGCGAATCATAAAATCCCCCAAAGAAATCGCCGAGCTATCAAAATATTTTCACAACAATATCGCAAACCAAATCTACACGCTAAATTCCAAAATCACCACCGACCAGCTCACAGGGCTTCGCACAAGTATCATTTTGCGACAAGATTTAGAGCAGTATCCAAATCACGTAATCGCCGTGCTAAATCTAAGTAATTTCAAAGAGATAAATAGCTTTTATATGGCGTGAAACTCGCCGATGATATTTTATACTCTGTCGCGCAAGTGCTAAAAAGCTATTTTAAAAATGAAAACTATCTACTTTATAGGATTCACGGCGATGATTTTGCGATTTTATGGACGAATTGCACTGATAGGGCGGTTTTTATCCAAAAGTTAGAGGGATTTTTGGATTATTTGGGCAAAAAAGAGATTTTGATTGATAATTACACATATCTAAACATTTCTGCGACTATCGGCGTGGCATTTTCCTATGAGAGCGCGAAATATAGTATGGTAAATGCGATTATGGCACTCCACCACGCAAAAGAATATCGTAATCCAATTGTGATTTACAATCGCAATTTGCCGATTTTAAATGTCTTTAAAAACAATATCCAATACACCGAAATCGTCTATCAAGCATTGAAAAACAAAGATGTCATTCCATATTTTCAAAGAATTAAGGGCATTCAGCCACATAATGCCAATGAAAATCACATAAAATACGAAGCGTTAATGCGGATTAAGGATAGGGATGGGCGCATTGTGTTGCCGGGATTATTTTTGGAAGTCTCAAAGCGTTCATCATCATATTCTAAACTCTCGCGCCTTATGATTGAAAGCACATTTCAACGCCTTGCCGAGCGGAAAGACTGCGTTTTTTCGATAAATTTGGCGTTAGAGGATATGAACTCTACGGACTTTTTGATGTGGTTTATGGAGCGCATCGTGCATTATAAAATCGAGGGGCGCGTGGTTGCCGAAATCACCGAGCAAGAGAGCGTGGAGGAATTTGAAAGTGTGAATAATTTCATCACAAACATTCGCGATATCGGCGTCAAAATCGCGTTAGATGACTTTGGCAGCGGGTATTCTAACTTTTCGATTTTGATGAAGTTGCAGATTGATTATTTGAAGTTAGATGGCTCGCTGATTAGCAACATTGACAAGGATAAAAACGCCCAAATCATCGTGCAAACAATCGTGCAGTTTGCAAAATCGCTTGATATCAAAACCGTTGCGGAGTTTGTGAGCTCGGAGGCGATTTACAATACAATCAAAGATATGGGGATTGACTACGCGCAAGGGTATTTCACAGGCAAACCTGTGGAGCTGAATTAGATTTTTTTGTCATTGTGAGATTCTGCGTAGCAGAATCGTGGCAATTCGCAGAATTGGATAAAGAAACTTCGGCTTTGCCTTGTTTTGTGAGCGAAGCGAAACAACCATCCATATTTAGATTCTGCGATTTTGTGGCAAAATCAAGGCAGATTCTGCGATTTACAGAATCTAGTGCGTTTGTTTTTTTCGTCATTGCGAGATTCTGCGTAGCAGAATCGTGGCAATCCAAAATTTGATTCGTGGATTTGCAAGTGTGGGTCGGTGCTTTGCACAGACGCTTCGTTGTTTTCGCTTCGCTCAAACTGCCTCGCAATGACGGATTTGGGGTAGATTCTGCGTTTTTCGTGAAATTTCGCAGAATCTGGCATTGTTTTCA
>NZ_JBSIUQ010000014.1:0-59790 GCF_053654695.1 Helicobacter sp. 23-1044 | reverse complement strand
ATTTCAAAGTCTCTTATTTTTTCGCAAAAGGGCTGCACCCCCCACCCCGCTCCCCCTACGCGCCAAAAGCTGCCGCTTTTCGCTTTTAGGGGGAGTGCCTCGCTTTCTCCGCTTCTAGCAAAAAATCGGCACTCGCACTACTGCTCGTTTGCTCCCGATTTTTTGCACCACGAAGCGGGCGAGATTAAGGGTGCTTCGCACGAATTAGATTTTAATTTGGATTGCCACGATTTGACTTCGTCAAATCTCGCAATGACGAAAAAAATACAAAAAAACGCAGAATCTAGCACAAAATCGCAGAATCTCAACGCAGAATCTAATTCACAAAATACCCACCCCCTAGCCCCCTCCGCAAGGGAGGGGGGATTTTTGTGTGAATCCGCGCACATTTTTGAGGGGGAACAAAATGCAGATTCTGCGAATGAAACGAAAATCGCAGAATCTAACATAAAAACGCAGAATCTGAAAATGGATTGCCACGATTTGACTTCGTCAAATCTCGCAATGACGGATTTAGATTCTTCGCTTCGCACAAGTGCTTCGCGCGAGAATGACAAAAAAACGCAGAATCTGAAAATAGATTGCCACGATTCTGCTACGCAGAATCTCGCAATGACGGACAACAGCGCAGATTCTGCAAATGAAATAAAAAACGCAGAATCTACGCTAAAAACGCAGAATCTGAAAATAGATTGCCACGATTTTGCTACGCAAAATCTCGCAATGACGGAAAATGACACATTAGATTCTGCGAATCGCACAAAAATCGCACATTCTCGCACGAAAAACGCACATTCTGCAAATCAAATCAAAATCACGCACCCTCGCAAAATTCACGCACTTTTGGGGAAAAAGTTTCGCACGGAGGAATATTTTTTGCATATAAAAAGTGCGTATAAAATCGATGGGCAAAGTGGCGGAATGGTGCTTTTTGTGGCGTTTGGAGCGTATTACGCGCCAAGCAATGCGTATTTTTTGATTAGCGAAAATCACATAGAGGCACTAAGCGATATCATCCCGACACGCGCAAATATCGAGGCGATAAATCTACTTATGGAGCATTTGGGTGATTAGTGCGAAAAATCTGCATTTGGGTTATGGTAAGGATTTAATCATCAAAAATGCCACATTTGAGGTGAAAAAAGAGGATTTTATATTCATCACAGGCGTTAGCGGAAGCGGGAAAAGCACGCTTTTGCGCTCAATGTATGGGAATTTGCCCGTTAGAAGCGGTGCTTTGAGTGTGTGCGGATTTAACCTGCATAATGCCAAAAAGCGCGATATTGCGAGTTTGCGCCGAAAAATCGGCATTATTTTTCAGGATTACAAACTCATCAAAGAGTGGAGCGTGGCAAAAAATATTATGCTTTCAATGGAGATTGCAAATCATCCGCCCACGCGCGCAAAGCGCATCGAGCAAATGGAGCATTTATTAGCGCACGTGAAATTAGAGCATAAAATCAAAAAATACCCCCTTGAATTAAGCGGAGGCGAACAGCAAAGAGTGGCGTTAGCACGGGCGATGGCGACTACGCCAAAGATTATTTTCGCTGATGAACCAACCGGAAATTTGGATGATTATAGTAGTAATATCATTTGGCGACTTTTAGAGGGCGCAAATGAGCAACTTCACGCCACAATAGTCGTTGTCACGCATAGAATGCCTGATGAGATAAATGCGCAAAAATTTCGCAGGTTGCATATTGAAAATGGAGCGGTTTATGAGAATATTTAGGCAATATCTATCGCTTCTAATTCCGCTCATTGCGCTACTAATCGGGATTGAGAGCATTATTTTGGCGTCCCGTGCGCTAAATTATTATGAGCATTTGGTGGGGAAAAACTACGCCATTGTGATTGTGAGTAATAAAGAGTTGAAATTAAGCGATATAAAATCTCGCATAAATGAAGCGCACTCGCTTTTCGCGCTAGAATCGCAAAGCATTTTGGAAGATATCACAAAAAATTTCAAAGATAAAACAAAGGAAAATCTCCAAAATTCACTGCCATTTTTTTACTCGCTGAAACTATCAACCTTCCCAAATCAAAGCAAAATCACGCAAATTGAAAGCGCGTTAAAAAACATAAATGGCATTTATCGCGTAGAATCTTTTAGCAAAACACATAATCAAACCTACCGCCTGCTCGTGCTTTTAAAGGGTAGTGCGTTTGTTTTAAGCGTGATAATTATGCTTTTAAGTCTGCTTTTGATGATAAAGCAAGTGGAGGTTTGGCGATTTGAGCATAGTGAGCGAATGGAGATAATGACATATTTTGGCGCGAGTGCAAAGATGAAAAATGCCCCGCTTTACAAACTCGCGCTGATTTCATCGCTTCTTGCGACAAGTGCGGTGATTGCCGGGATTATTTTTGCGTCTAAAAATGCCAAAATTAGCGCGATTATGGCGATGCTTGGCATTGATATTTTTAGTGCGCAGAATCTTGCGGTGGATTCTTCGATTTTGGCATTTAGTGCTTATACAATCTCGATGATTGCGGTGTTTGTGGTGATTTTATTTCAAAAAGAACCCTAAAATGCGACTTTTGCTAATCTTTTTCCTCGCCATCGCGCTTTTTGGCGATACAAATAAAAATATCAAAACAAATGAAAAAAAGTTAGAAAATATCGCCTCAAAGGCAGATTCCATAAATGCGAAGTTGAAAAGTTTGGGGGCAAATATCAATGATAAAAATGCAAAAATCAAAGAGTTAGAGCGACAAATAAATGCGCTAAATAAAAATATCAGCGAAAATCAAAAGAGTTTTGAGGCGCAAGAGAGGGTTTTCAAAGAAACTAATGAACGACAAAATGCGCTAAATTCGCGCCTAAATGCACTTCAACAAGAATTTATCGATAGAGTTTTGCGGGAAGTCGCCATCATTATGATGCTAAATCAAAAGGAAGCATTGAGCGAGGATGCAATCATTAGCGAGGAAGTTTTGAAGCATTTAAGCGCGAGTGCAAGGGCGGATATCGAGGTTATTTTAAAAGAGCAAGAGAGGGTAAAAGTGGATTTAGATTCTGCGAAAATTCGCATTGATAACGCAAAAAAAGTCATAAATTCGCAGTTGAAAAAACGCGAGATTCTGCAACTCGCCATAAATGAGCAAAAAAATCTCATCAAAAAAATGAATAGCGAGTTAGGAAATTATGATGATGAATTGAAGCGTTTGGATAAAGAGCGCGTGGGAATTCAAAAGATTTTGGTGGATTTAAATATTTTAAAAAAGAAAGAGTTGCAAGAGCAGGAAAAAAAGCGCAAGGCACTTTTGGCGAAAAAGGCAGATTCTGCGAAAAACGCAGAATCTAAGCAAAAATCCTCCGCCCTCCCAATCGCTCCGCTTGAAGTGCGGCAAATCGGCAGTTCCTATCGCAATGTAAGCACCGCAAAATACAACGGCACAAAGACGATTGCGCCACTGAAAAACTACAAAATTTTGACAAAATATGGACCATATTTTGACCCGGTTTATAAAATGCGTGTTTTTAATGAATTTGTCACATTTGGCGTGAATACCCGCTCTGCTGTGCAATCTGTGATGGATGGAAAAGTCGTATTTGCCAAAAGCACGCCGGTGCTTAAAAAAGTCGTAATTATAGAGCATAGAAATGGCATTCACACGATTTATTCATATTTAGATGAAATTCCGCGCAATATTTCTGTAAATACGCGCATAAAAAAGGGCGACACAATCGCATTTGTGAGCGAAAAACTGCACTTTGAAGTCACGCAAAAAGACAAGCATATCGACCCGCTTCAACTAATAAAAGTTAAATAAAAAACTTGCTTTTTTTACCGATAATAAAAAATATTTTTTGCAAACGGAGATTTTATGATGATAAATTCTGTTACAAATACGCAAATTTATAATGTTATGCAACAAAGCACTTATGATGACACTTCTAAAACAAATCTCGTAACCACGCAGTTCAAAGTCGGCAATGAGCGATTAGATGAACTCACAAAAGAGCAAAAGGCAGATTTGGAAAAGCAACTTTTGGAATTGGCGCAATATTTAAATAAAGAAATGCAATCAATCACAACAAGTCTTATGTTTGATTATGAAGACTCCATCTCATCGCTTGTGCTAACGATAAAGCAACGCGATAGCGGGGAGATTATCCGTAAAATTCCCACCGATGAAGCGATGGAGTTGATGAAAAAAATGCGCGATATTATTAGCGTGATTTTTGATGCAAAAGGGTAGGGCGTGAATCCTTTGAGTTCGCTTGGCGTGGGTAGTGGCGTTTTAAATTACGACATTATCGATAAACTAAAAAAAGCAGATGAAAACGCGCAGGTTGCGCCCATTGATAGAAAATTACAGCAGAATCTAAATAAACAAACCGAACTTGCCGCATTAAAAGGAATGCTAAGCGCCCTACATAGCAACGCTAGAAAAATCTCCGATTACTCGACATATTTAGGGCGGAATGCCACTTCAAGCGATGAGAGCAAATTAAAAGTTAGCGCAAACGCCGGCGTCCCACCGCAGAATCTAACTATAAAAATCGATGAAATCGCCAAAAACTCCGTAAATGAGATTGGCAAGAAATTTTCATCACGCCAAGATAACTTCGCGGGATTTGATACAAGTCTAAATTTTCGCGTGGGCGGGAAGGATTACAGCATTGCAATTAGCGCAAATGAGAGTTTGGAGATGGTGGCACAAAAAATCATCGATGAAACGGACGGCGCGGTGAATGCGAGCATTATGAAAACAGGCAGTGGCGCAGAATCTTACTCTTTGATGATAAATTCAAAAGGCAGCGGCGCAGAATCTAATATATTTTTTGGGACGAATTTGGAGTCAAAAGAAATAAATAGCGTGGATTTCAAAGATGGCGATTTTAATCTCACTTTAATCACAAGCAGCGGGGCGCACAAGACGCTAAATATTAGCGCAGAGGGCAATTTAAGTGCGTTAAAATCGGCGATTTTAGATGCGCTAAGCAATGATTTGGAGTTCGCAGATTTGGTGAAAAATGGCAATATTAGCGTCTCAATCAGCGGTGATGGGAAAAAGATTTTGCTAAATGATAATAGAGGATTTGAAATTTCTGTGGGTGGCGAAAAAGCGGGAGAGATTTTCACAGATTTTATCGCAAATGAAAAAGACACGCTAATCGCTAAAAAAACCATCACAGGCGGGAAAATCAGCGGTGAAATCACAATTGGTGGCACAACAATCGACTTTGGCAAAATCACAGGCACTAGCGCAGAATCTAACAAAGAAGCGATTTTAGAGGCGATAAATAATATCGATGGATACAGCGCGAAAATCACAAAGGAAGGATTTTTGGCGATAAACTCCACCACAGGCGAGGTTAGCATAAAAGCACCAAAAGATAGCGAAGCATTAAAGGCACTTGGCATAAATGTCGGGACTTACAAAGACTTTGGCGTGGCAAATATCGGCATAAAAAATATTCAAAGCGCAAGTGACGCGCGATTTTCATACAATGGAGTGCAGATGACTCGCCCAAGCAATGTGGTAGATGATATCGTAAGTGGCGTCACACTCGAACTTTTTGGCGAAAGTGAGAATAATATAAGCGTCAGCATTTCGCAAAATACGCAGATGATTTTGGATGAAATAAAGGCATTCGCAGAATCTTATAATATGCTAATTCCAAAGTTAGAGGAACTCACGCGCTATGATGAGGATACAAAAATCGCCGGGGTTTTCAATGGAAATAGCGATATTCGAAGCATTAAAAGCAACCTGCGCCGTGCGCTTGGGATGACATATTTTGAGAATGGCAAAAATGTGAGTTTGGCGAACTTTGGCATTAGTTTTAATGACGATGGGAGAATGCTTATCGATGAAAGCAAACTGCGAAGCGAACTAAGCACGGACGCAGAATCTGCGATGAGTTTTTTTAGAGAAAGCAAAGTGATGATTGCAGGAAAAGAGGAAAGTAGAAAAGGCGTTTTTACGCTTGTGGAGCGGGAGTTAGACGCGCTAGTGGGACTTGGCGATTCTCGCCTAAAATTATTTGAGGAAAATCTCACAAATGACGATAAACGCCTAAAAGATGAGCGAAAACGCAATTTAGAGTTGCTAAACTCGCGCTATGAGACGATGGCAAATCGCTTTGCAGCGTATGACTCGCAAATCGCAAAGACAAATAACGCGTCAAATCACTTAAATATGCTAATTGAGCAATCCATCGCCGATAAGCGCAAATAAGGAAATATTTTGGAGGCAAGAATGACAAATCAAAATGCGTATATGTTATATCAGCAAACTCACACAAGCACGGAGTCGCCGCAAAAGTTGATTGAGATGCTTTATGAGGGGATTTTGCGATTTAGTAGTCTCGCAAAAAAGAGCATTGAGGCAGGCGATATTGAGAAAAAAATCTATTATATAAATCGCATTACAGATATTTTTACCGAACTTTTGAATGTGCTTGATTACGAGAATGGCGGGGAAGTGGCGCATTATCTAACGGGACTTTATATGCAGCAAATCAAATTTTTGACACAGGCGAACTTGGAAAATGACACGGCAAAGATTGACATTGTGATAAGAGTTGCGCGTGGGTTGCTTGATGCGTGGAGGGAAATCCACCAAAATAGCGGGATTTAGGGTGGATTCGCAGAATCTAAATGCAGAATCTAATGAAGATTCTGCGAGTGGTGAGCGTGGCAATCCAAATTCGCAGAATCTAAACGCAGAATCTTGGATAAATGCCCTAAAAATCGCACTTGTGAATAAAAATGAAGCACAAGCAATAAATTTAGTAGAAAATCTCCCATCGTTTGAAAAAGTGGATGAAATGACTTGCGCAAGGGAGTTAATCGCGCAAGTTAGCGAGTGGTTTTTGGCGGAGAAAAAAACTTTGGGCAAAAAAATGGAAAAGGTAAAAACACAAAGGCAATTTTTGAGATTTTAGATTCTGCGATTTTGTCGCACGAACCGCAGAATCTAAACCGCAGATTCTGCGATTTTGCTGTTTTGTGGCAAGATTCTGCAAATCTCACAAAAATCGCAGAATCTCACTAAAAATCGCAGAATCTAGCGCAGAATCTCATCATTTTCGCAGAATCTAAACCGCCATTTTCGCAGAATCTCACCACACAAAAAGCACGATTTCGCAGAATCTTTGTGCGATTTATATATTTTTTAAAAAATTTTGTATAATACGCACTTTTAATTTAAGCAAAGCAAGGATTTTTAAAAATGGCAATTTCAGAGGCAGAGTTAGCAAAAATCGAGTTAAGCAAAGATGAGCAAAATCTCTTCACAAACTCAATCAGCAAGGGCGCAGACGGCGCGGATGGCGACATTCAGCAAGGGAAAATCGTTGAGATAAATAAAGATTTTGCGATGGTGGATATCGGTGGGAAAAGCGAGAAAAAGCTCGACATTAGCGAGATTACAGGCAAAGATGGCGAGTTGCTTTTCAAAAAGGGCGATTTGCTAGCGGTATTTGTCAGCGGTGGTCGAATCTCGCATAAAAAGGCACAGCGACTACTAAAAGCAAAAGATGATTTAGAGGCGGTATCTAAAAAATATGGCGAAAATATCAAAAATAAAATCATCGAAGTAAGGTTATTAAGCAAAGCGAAAAATGGATTTATCGCGCAGTGGAGCGATGATGGCAAAGAGATTGAGTGCTTTTTGCCGTTTAGAGAATCGGCAATCAGCAAAGAAGCGAAGTTTAGCGATAAGGTTATCAAAGTTTGCATTACCAAGCTTGGCGAAAATAGCGTGATTATCTCGCGCAAGAGGTATTTTGACATCGCTGATAAGGTTAGAGGCGAAAAGATGAAAGAGCTAATGGAAGGCGATAAGATTTTGCGGGGTGAAGTTGTTAGCGTGACTGACTTTGGGATTTTTGTGAATATTGATGGCGTTGAGGGTATGATTCACGCAAGTGAGCTAAGTCATAAAAATTTCGCAACCCCTTCGCAACTCTACAAAGTAGGCGATATCGTGGAGGCAAAGGTGCTAAAATTTGATGAGGCAAAGTCCAAACTTTCGCTATCCATCAAAGCCCTCACAAAAGACCCGTGGGAGGACATCGCCACGCAGTTGCAAGTGGGATATACGATAAAGGCGGTGGTAAGTAGCATTAAAGATTATGGCGCGTTTGTCGATGCGGGCAATGATATCGAGGGATTTTTGCATATTACAGAAATGGCGTGGGAGAAAAATATCAAAAATCCGCACGATTATCTTCAAGTCGGGCAAGAAATCGATGTGGAGATTATCGAGCTAGACACGGCAAAAAAGCGACTTCGCGTTTCGCTTAAAAAACTCATCGATAAGCCATTTACGCAGTTTGTCAAAAAATACAAAGAGGGCGATTCAATAAGTGGCGAGGTAGCGACAATCACGGATTTTGGGGCGTTTGTGCGATTTGGCAAAGTCGATGGATTGCTTCACAACGAAGATTTATCGTGGGAGCGAAAGGACAAATGCAAGGATAAACTAAAAGTCGGCGAGACAATCGAAGTTAGGATTTTAAAAATTGACAGAGAAAAAGAAAAGATTTCGCTCTCGCGCAAGGCATTGCTGCAATCTCCCGCTAGCATTTTTGGTAAAACGCACAAAATAGGCGAGATTGTCAAAGGTGAAGTAGTCTCAATAAAGGACTTTGGCGTGTTTGTGAAAATTGACTCAAATGTCGATGCGCTCATTCAAAACGAGGATTTATCGCCGTTAAAAAAAGATGAAATCAAATTAAAAGACAGCATTGAGGCGTGTATCGTGCATATTGATAATAGTAGGATTCGCCTATCTGTGCGAAAATTATCACGCCAAAAAGAGCAAAACGCCATCGAAAATTACAACAAAAAAGACGATGGCAAAATGACTTTGGGAGATATTTTAAAAGATAAAATGCAATGAATTCTTTGATAAATGCGCTATTATTTATCACTGCAACCGCCTTGCTTGTGCTATTTGCGGTGCTTGTAAATGTGTATATGAAGGGATTAGAGTTGAAGGATTTAAATATTTTAGGCGATTGGGCGAATCTATCTAGCGCAGAATCTAGCACAAATTTCGCAGAATCTAGCACGAAAATCGCAGAATCTAGCACAGAATCTAACAAATTCGCAGAATCTTGGCGTGGCATTTTCGCAAAAAAAGAAATCCCGCACTTTCGCTATCCCGCGCCAGAGGCATTTATCACATTTGATTTAAGCGAAGCGAAAAGCACGGATATTTTGCAAATTAGCAATTTGGATAGCTACAAACTTTTTTGCCTAAAAGAGATTTTAAAAGCAAATAATGTAAAATTTACTTATGAGATTCTGCGCGGGAGGGCGACTTTGCGAGTTATTTTAGATTCAGCAAATAAGCGCAAAAATCTCTTAAATGACTTAAAGCGATACAATATCGCATATCACATCACAAAAGGATAGAAAATGAAGCATAAAATTATAGTCTGCGACCACATTCACAAGGCTGGGTTAGAGTTTTTGCAAAAAGAAAAAGACATTGAAATGGTGGATTACTCAAATCTCCCAAAAGATGAGCTTTTGACGAAGCTAAAAGACGCAGATGTGGCGATTACGCGAAGTTCTACGGAAGTGGGCGAGAAGTTTTTAAGCGCGGTTGGCAATCTTAAAGCAATCGTTCGCGCAGGTGTTGGCGTGGATAATGTGGATATTGAGGGTTGCTCCAAAAAGGGCATAATTGTGATGAATGTCCCCACCGCAAACACAATCGCAGCGGTTGAACTCACAATGGCACATATCATAAACTCCGTGCGCAATTTTCCCGGCGCAAATCATCAGCTAAAAGTGGAGCGCAAATGGAAGCGCGAGGATTGGTATGGCACGGAGTTAAAGGACAAAAAATTAGGCGTGATTGGCTTTGGCAATATCGGCTCACGCGTAGCAAAACGCGCAAAGGCATTTGAGATGGATATAATCGCTTATGACCCATATATCAAAGAATCTGTGATGATTGACGCAGGTGTGAAATGCGCCAAAAGTTTAGATGAAATCCTAAAATGCGACATTATCACCATTCACACGCCAAAAAATAACGAGACAAAAAACATCATCACAAAGGCACAAATTGATAAAATGAAAGATGGTGTGATTCTCATAAATGTCGCGCGTGGTGGGCTTTATAATGAAGCTGATTTGATAGATTCGGCAAAGAGTGGGAAGATTCGCCATCTTGGCGTAGATGTTTTTAGCAAAGAGCCTGCGATTGACAATCCACTTTTAGATTTGCCAAATATTTATGTAACGCCCCACATTGGCGCAAATACACTTGAATCACAAGAAAAAATCGCCCTTGAAGCCGCCACCGCCGCCGTTGAATCAGCGCGTGGTAGCAGCTATCCAAACGCGCTAAATTTGCCTATAAAAGAGAGCGAATTGCCAAACTTTATGAATCCATATTTGGAGTTAGCGCAAAAACTTGGCTTTTTTGTCTCACAAATCGCAAAGGACGCGATTCGTTCGTTAAAAATTACCACAAGTGGCACAATCGCGCCTTATGCCGAATCTTTGAGCGCGTTTGCTGCGCTTGGGATTTTGAAACATTCGCTTGGCGATAGCGTAAATTATGTAAATACGGCGTTTGTGGCAAAAGAGCGTGGCATAAATGTCGAAGTCGCCACAAAAGAGAGCGATTCAAGCATTTATAAAAATCTGCTAACCATAAAAATCACCAGCGCAAAAGGCGAAGAAATTGCGGTGAGCGGGTGTGTCTTTGATGAGGATAAACTTAGAATCGTAGAAATCAACGGCTTTGCGATGGACATCGAACCACAGGGCAAAATCGTGCTTTTCAAAAACACCGATGTGCCCGGCGTCATCGGCAACATAGGCAAAATTATGGAGCAAAACAATATCAATATCGCAGACTTTCGGCTAGGGCGCAACAACAAAGGCGAGGCGTTAGCGATGATAATCGTAGATAATGACATATTAGACGCCACACTTGGCGAACTTCGCAAAATAAAAGCGGCGTTATCTGTCAGCTATGTGGTGATTTAGGGGCGAATTTATGGGCGCGATTTTAGATGGCAAGGGTTTGAGCGAAAAAATCATAGCACAAGTCGCACTTGAAGTTGCGAATCTAAAAGCACAAGGCATTCTCCCCAAACTCTGCGTGATTTTGGTAGGCGAAAATCCAGCGTCAGTAAGCTATGTCAATATGAAAAAAAAGGCTTGTGAGCGCACGGGGATTGAATCGCAAATCATAAAGTTTGATGAAAATATCGCGCAAAAATCTTTGCTTGATGAAATCGCGCGTTTGAATGCCGATAAAAGTGTGAGCGGGATTTTGGTGCAGTTGCCTTTGCCAAAGCATATTGATACGGGCGTGATTTTGGAGGCGATTTGGGCAAAAAAAGATGTCGATGGGTTTTGCCCGTATAATGTGGGGAGACTTTTTTCAAATATTGCTGAATCTAGTGGCAATTCGTCTTTGGGTAATCATTGCGTAGATTTGCAAAATTTCGGGGCTTCGCAGACCGCTAGTCTAGTCTCAGCCCCAAAATTTCGCAAAAACTCCACAAGCACTACCGCAAATACTTCGATTGTAGATTCTGCGAACGCAGAATCTAATGAAAAAAATGCAAAAATTGCAGATTCTGCAAATTGTGCTTCAAATTGTCATATTGAGCGAAGCGAAATATCTCAAAAAAATAGAGATTCTTCGCTCAACTCTCGTTTCGCTCAGAATGACAAAATAAACGCAGAATCTCACACAGCGCACGATTCACAAGATAAACAATCGAAGGATTTGCGGTGTGGCTTTGCGCCGTTTTCGCGTGAAACAAGCGAGATAGAACTTGGGGTTCATCGAGCGCAGTTTTATGCGGAAACGGCGCAAATTGCATACCCAAAGGCAAATTGCCAACAAGGCGAATCTTTTGCAGATTCTACGCCTATTCTTGCTCCCGCTACGCCACTTGGCATTATGTGGCTACTCAAAGCCTACGACATTGAAGTCAGTGGCAAAAATGTCGCCATCATCGGTGCTAGCAATATCGTAGGCAAACCACTCTCCGCGCTTATGCTAAACGCAGGGGCGACAATTAGCGTGTGCCACATTTTGACAAAGGACATTAGCATTTTTACCAAAAGCGCGGACATCGTGTGCGTGGGCGTTGGCAAGGTGAATCTAATCACGGCAAATATGATAAAAGATGGCGCGATTGTGATAGATATTGGGATAAACAAGGTGGATGGCAAAATCAAAGGCGATGTGGATTTTGAATCTGTCGCAAAAAAGGCGAGTTTTATCACTCCTGTGCCGGGTGGCGTGGGACCGATGACGATTGCGATGTTGCTTAAAAATACGCTTTTATGTGCGCAAATCCTACACGAATCTAGCGCAAATCCCACCACAAAGGACAAAAATGAACTTCCTTAAAAAACTCTACGCATTTTCGACCACTTGGACGGGGACGATTATCATCGTGCTATTTCTTATCTTTTTTGTCGCACAAGCCTTTATAATCCCATCGCGCTCAATGGTAAATACGCTCTATGAGGGCGATTTGCTCTTTGTGAAAAAATTTTCCTACGGCATTCCAATCCCGCGAATCCCGTGGATTGAAGTCCCCGTATTGCCCGATTTTCGTGGCAACGGACACATAATAGAGGGCAAACGCCCCACACGCGGGGAGATTGTGATTTTTATCCCGCCACATTTAGAAAAGACTTATTTTGTGAAGCGCACATTTGCAACGCAGGGCGATGAAGTGGTGATGGCAAAGGACGGGCTGTATTTGCGTCCTGTTGAGGGCGATTCGCTGATAAGCGAAAAATACGCTGACTTTGAAAAGCGCGAATTTATGGGCAAGATTTTTGTGAAAAATCCGCTTATGCGCGAATTTAAGGGGATTCATTACAATGAAGTCGAGAGCATTTCTTACAATGCGCTTTTGATTCGCGCAAATACTTTAAATAAAAGTGCAATGAAGCCCTTTGAAGCGCGTAATGGCGAGATTTATTTTTATCATAAAGTTGAAGAAGACCACTTTTTTATGATAGGCGACAATCGCGATGGGAGCGAGGATTCGCGCTTTTGGGGCAGTGTGCCATACCGCGACATTATCGGCACGCCGTGGTTTATCTATTTTAGTCTAAATTTGGCAAATAGCGATGAATCCAAAATCGATTCAAAGCACACTTACAAAATCCGCTGGAATAGAATGTTTAAAGGTGTGGATGGATTAGAAAAATTAGCAACACAAAAGGCAGATTCTACAAATCACGCAAAAAACGCAGAATCTGCCCCCACTTCGTCATTGCGAGGCGAATCGATAGATTTGCCGAAGCAATCCACAAATTTTTGCGATAGCAAAAATGATAAAAACAATTCGTGCGACAGCACCAAATCTCGCCCGCTTCGTGGTGCAAAAAATCGGATTCAAGGTTGCAGTAGTGCAACCGCCGATTTTTTGCTAGAAGCGAAAGCTGGGCACTCCCCTAAAAGCGAAAAAGCGGCTGCTTTTTGGGAACACAATTTAAATGAAGTCTGGGGGAGCGGGAGCGGGGTGCAGCCCTTTTTGCGAGAAAAAACAAACGAATCAAATAAACAAAATAACGAAACTATCGCAGATTCTGCGAATCAAATAAAAAGCGCAGAATCCCACATAAAAGCGCAGAATCTAAAAATAGATTCTTCGATTCGTGCTTCGCACTCCGCCCAGAATGACAAAATGGATTGCCACGATTTTGCTACGCAAAATCTCGCAATGACGGAGAGTATCGCAGATTCTGCGATTCAAATGAAAATCGCAGAATCTGCTACAAATTCGCAGAATCTAATCGCAGAATCTAAAATAAAAATTACCCACCCCCTAACCCCCTCCGCAAGGGAGGGGGGACGAGTTGATTTAACCTCCGCAAGGGAGGGGGGATTTTTATATTGCCACGATTTGCAAAGCAAATCTCGCAATGACGAAATAAAAAGCAAAAATTCGCAGAATCTCGCAATGACAAGAAAAAACGCACTAGATTCTGCGATTTTAAGGTAGCAAATGCCCGACTTCAACCCACTTGATTTAGCCATAAAAATCGCCGTTTTGCTTATCGCAATCATCGGGCACGAGATTATGCACGGGTTTGTCGCACTAAAATACGGCGATACCACCGCAAAAATCGCAGGGCGATTAAGCATAAATCCCATTCGCCACATTGATATTTTTGGCTCTATTTTGTTGCCTTTGGGGCTATTTTTGCTAAATGCGCCATTTTTGTTTGGCTGGGCAAAGCCCGTGCCTGTGGATATTCGCAAAGTCATTGAAAATGGCGATTTTAACGGCGCGATTGCCGTCTCTTTGGCTGGAATCGCATATAATCTTTTCATTGCGCTTGTTGCAGCGATAATCTTACGCGCATTTTTTACGGGCGAATTACAGGGGGGATTGAGCTCGATTATGGCGTATTTTTTGGCACTTTGCGTGATTTATAATGTAGTCCTTGCCGTTTTTAATCTACTGCCTATCCCACCGCTAGATGGCGCACAGGCAGTAGGATATTTGAGCCTAAAATTTGGTAGCGATACAATCCCGCTATTTTTCAACAAAATCGAGCGATTTGGCATTGTGATTGTGATGGCGGTGCTATTTTTTGGCGCGAAATTTTTGGCAATCCCCATAAACGCGCTAATAAATCTATTTTTGGCTTAATGGAGGGCAAAATGACTTGTATTATCGGTTGCGACCACGCTGGGTTAGATTTGGCAAATGAGATTTTGGCGCACTTGCAAAATAGGGCTTCAAAGATTATCCACATTTTTCCGCAAAGTGGGCAAAAAGTGGATTACCCAGACTATGCGAATCTTACTTGCAAAGAAGTTTTGAGCGAAAATGCGTTTGGCATTTTGGTGTGTGGCAGTGGCATTGGTATGAGTATCGCCGCAAACAAAATTAAGGGCATTCGCGCCGCGCTTTGCGCAAATGAATATATGGCGCATTTTGCAAGGGCGCACAATAACGCAAATGTGCTGTGTTTGGGAGCGCGTGTGGTGGGGAGCGGTGTTGCGCTTGAAATCGTGGATAAATTTTTGGGCGCGGAGTTTGAGGGCGGACGGCATAAGATTCGCGTGGATAAAGTGAATCTAATGTAGGGGTGAAAAATGAATACAAATTCTACCAAATCGCAGAATCTAGCCCCCAAAAAAATCGTATTTTCGGGCATTCAGCCCACAGGGAGCATTCATATTGGCAACTATTTTGGCGCGATTAAGACTTGGGTGGCAAATCAGGCGATTTATGAAAATATCTTTTGCGTGGTAAATTCTCACGCAATCACGATTCGCCAAAATCCCGCCACCTTGCGCGAAGAGACGCTAAATCTTGCCACAATGCTACTTGCCTGTGGCATCAGCCCCCAAAAATCAAATCTCTTTATCCAAAGCGAAATCGACTATCACCCCGCGCTTGCGTGGATTTTGGATTGCAATATTTTTATGGGCGATATGAGCCGTATGACGCAGTTTAAGGACAAAAGCGCGAAAAATGCCAAAAATATCAATGTCGGACTTTTCAACTATCCCGCGCTTATGGCGGCGGATATTTTGCTCTATGACGCGGATTTAGTGCCTGTGGGGAGCGACCAAAAACAGCATATCGAGCTAACGCGCAATGTGGCGGAGAAATTTAACAAAGACTTTGGCGAGTGCTTTAAAATCCCAGACGCGCTCATCGTGCGCGAAAGAGCTAGGATTATGGGATTAGACAACCCAAGTATAAAAATGAGCAAAAGCGTGAAATCGCCCAATCACGCAATCTTTTTGCTAGATTCGCCCGATGATATTTCGCGCAAAATCAAACGCGCGGTAACGGATTCAGATGGCAAAATCGCCTTTGATGAATCCCGCGCAGGGCTTTATAATCTGCTTTGTATGGTGGAGATTTTAAGTGGCAAAAATCGCAGTGAAATTGAGAGTGAATTTAGTGGCAAAGGCTATGGTGCGCTAAAAAGTGCGCTTGCCGAACTTTTAATCGCAGAGCTAACGCCGATTCGTGAAAAATATAACGACTTGCAAAAAAATAGGGATTTTGTGATGGATATTCTAAAACAAGGGCGCGAAAATGTCGCCCCCATCGCAAAAGCGACTTATGAAAGAGCAAAAAAAATGGTGGGGTTATTTTGAAAAAAAGGTGAATCAAATCATAAAATTTCCGTCATTGCGAAGGCTTTGAAAAAGCCGAAGCAATCCAAAACACACGAATCTAAAAGATAAATAAAATAAATGACCCAAAAGCGAATCGATAAATTATTTGCATTTAGATTCGCCTAAATTAAGCGATTCGCATAAGATTCACGAATCGCTGAAATAGATTGCTTCGCCTTGCCTTTGGCAAGGACTCGCAATGACGAAAAACACACGAGATTCTGCGCTACGCACAAGTGCTTCGCTCAAAATGACATTTTTTTTGGATTGCTTCGTCAGTGCTACGCACTTCCTCGCAATGACGATTTTTCAAACTCCCGCAAAGACGCGCACGAGACAAACGCGTTTCAATCCTCCATATATTTTTTTAAGTTCCTTCCCACTCTCGGATGTTTTAGTTTTTTTATCGCACTTGATTCGATTTGGCGCACTCGCTCACGCGTAACATTTAATTCCTTGCCGATTTCCTCAAGCGTCCTATCGCTCTCATCATCAAGCAGCCCAAAGCGCATTTTGATTACCGCCCGTTCGCGTTCATTTAGTTGCGACAAAACATCTTCGATTTGGTTTCGCAAATCATCTTTTAGCACCTGCTCCATCGGTCCTATGATATTTTTATCCTCCACAAAGTCCCCATATTTGCCGTCATCATCGTTGCCGATTGGAGCGTCCAAACTAATTGGCTCTTTTGTCATTTTTATCACATTTTTGATTTTATCGATGGGGATTGCCACCTCTTTTGCGATATTGTCAATATCAGATTCCTTGCCGTGCTTTTGCATATAGTCGCGCTGTGCTTTATTGATTTTATTCACGGTGTCAATCATATGGATAGGGATTCGAATCGTCCGCGCTTGGTCGGCTATGGCGCGTGAAATGGCTTGTTTAATCCACCAAGTCGCATAAGTGGAGAATTTCAAATCTCTCTTGTATTCAAACTTATCCACCGCCTTCATTAGCCCGATATTGCCCTCTTGAATCAAATCCAAAAACGGCAACCCGCGATTGGTATATTTTTTAGCGTTTGATACCACAAGGCGCAGGTTGCTTTTTGCCATTTTGTTTTTTGCCTCATCGACTATGACTTTGCCCCGCTTGATTTGCTCCAAAATCTCTTTTAGCTTCTCTGGCTCTAAATCAAAGCTATCCTTACTCGCTTCCTTTGTCAAAATCAGCTTTTTTATCTCCACATAAGTGCTTACCATAGTCGTCTCTGGCACAGCTTGGGCGATGTCGGCTTTGCTCATATTTGTGATATTTAAGAGAATCTTGCGGTGATTTTCGCGCAATGTTTCATTAAAAAGCGGGAGTTTGTATTCTAACTTTTTCATTTCGCGCTCAAAGGATTCATCGCCTTTTAGGACATTTTCCATAATCTTTACGATTTCAGTGATTAGCTTACTTGTTGGTCCCAAAGCAAGTAATTTTTCTTTCAGCACTTCCTTTTTATGCGCCAAAAGCAAAATATCGCTTAATTTCGTCAAATCCTGCGGGAGCGAATCGCGCGTCTTTAACATATCTTTTCTAGCTTTATCCAAATCCTTAAACGCCGACAGCACGGCTTTTACGCGCTCATTGTCTTTGGCAGTCTTTTTGGGTGGCTTTGCTTTAAATTCGCCATCCTCAAATTCATCAAAATCCTCGTCCTCATCGTCCTTTTTGTCGTCATTTAGCATTAAATCATCGCTGTCATCATCAAATCCCTCTTTGCCATCCTTGTCCTCAAAGTTTTTAAACAGCTCTTTTACGCGCCGCTCACGATTTATCAGCGCATCGCGATAGTTGTAAATAAACTCCGTGAGATATGGCACAGAGCAAATCGCGTCAATGATAATATTTTCGCCTCGCTCCATATTGCGCCCAAGCTCGGTTTCCTCATCCTTTGTAAGCAACTGAATCTGCCCCATTTCGCGCAAATACATTCGCACAGGGCTATCGCTTCTGCTCCATTCAAGCGATTCGCGCTTTTTTAGCAAGTCAAATTCATCATCGGCATCATCATCTAGCTGCTTTTTCTTTTGCTCTTTGGCGAGCTGCTTTTCCTCGTAATTTAGCTTTTTGGCAAGCTCTGATGAGCTAACAAAGGACTTTTTATATTTTTTGGCAAAAATCTCAATCTTTTGAATTTGGCTCTCCGTAGGTGGCTTTTTAAGCGTGGCTGCGATTTCCTCATACGCGACAAAATCGCCATCTTTTTTCCTAAAAAGCTGCTCCAAGCGTCCCATTGGCGTTTTTGCCTCTTTTATCTCTTTTTGTTTTTTTTCAACTTTTTGTTTGCTTTCGATTTTTGGTGCAGAATCTGCTTTTTTTGTAGATTCTGCGATTTTTGGCTTTGGTGTGAGTTTTTTTGCTGAATTTGCTTTTTTCGCAGAATCTGCGCTAGATTTTGCGATTTTGGCGGATTTTGTGATTTTTGGTGCTGAATCTTTTTTTGTGGTTTTTGCTTTTGGTGCAATGTGTTTTTTAGCGACTTTTGGCGCAGAAACTATTTTTTTTGTAGATTCTGCGATTTTTGGCTTTGTGGCGATTTTTTTTGCTAAATTTGCTTTTTTCGCAGATTTCGCAGAATCTTTTACAGATTTCACTGAAACTACCTTGCTTGGCTTTTTGGCGGGTTTTTTGGCAAATTTGATTGTTTTATATTTGCTTAAATTTAGTTTTGCCTTTTTCGCTGAATCTGTTGCGGTTTTTGTGGTGGATTTTTTAGTGCTCATATTTTTCCCCTTTGGATTTTCAAATATCGAAAAATTTTTGCTTTTACTATAATTTTGCTTAAAATTATCTTAATTTCCAAATTTCTTTTGTTTCATTTAGTAACTTTAAATCAATCTCACTTACCAAAATGCCATCTTTTTCGCCCAGCATATCGCCCAAACTCCCATCAGGTAAGGCGATAAAGCTCTCCCCATAAAAATCCCACGCAACACCACCATCGATTTTGTCCGCCATAAATCTGCCCGTGCGATTCGCACGCACCACAAAGCAAGAATTTAAAAACGCACGAGTTTGCAAAAGACGCTGCCACCGCGCATTTGAGCCAAATGAACTACTTGTCGGCACACACAAAATATCCACGCCCTTTTTGCGTAAATCTATCATAATCTCATCAAAGTGCGCCTCCCAGCCAAAAATCGCACTTACTTTCAATCCGCACACTTCAAAAATCAGCGCAGAATCTGCGGTAGATTCTGCGATTTTGCGTTTTTTTGCGGTAGATTCTGCGGATTTGCGAGATTCTGCGATTTTCGTGCGAGATTCTGCATTTTTAATAGATTCTGCGTTATCAAAAAATGATTTTTCATCCCAATGCGGATAGCTCATCAACCGCGTGGCGCGATAATATTTCACATTCGCAGAATCTACCACCAAAATGCTTTTATAAACGCTCCCATCCACCCACTCAATCAACGGCGCAACGATGGTGGTTTGATACTTTTTTGCTAACCCCGCCAAATATTTCTCGCCCACCGCAAATTCCCTTTTTAGCGCACTTTTCGTGTGATATTCTTTGAAAAATTTATTTAGCACAAAATCGCCAAGCACCATTAAATCAATCTCTTTTTTACGCAATTTTAACGCACTCAAATGCTTATCCAAAATCTTATTTTGTGGCGAAATATGCGCAAACTGCGCGATTAAAATCTTCATTTATTGCCCTCTTTTTTGTTGATTTCATCATATAAATTTTTGGCGGATTCAAGCATTTTTTGCGCTTCGTTTATCTCATCTACGCCGTCTTTGTAGAGTTGCATTCCGTCTTTTAGCGTGATTTCGGTGCTATTTAGCTTGTCGATGATTTGCTTTATCTTTGCGATTCTATCCTCAAAGTGAATATTGTCTTTTTCGCTCATAAGCCTATCCTATGTGATAATTTGGCGATTCTTTGGTAATATCGACATCGTGGACATGGGATTCGCGAAGTCCTGCGCTTGTGATTTCCACAAAGTCGGCGTTTTTCCAAAATGTAGGAATGTCCTTGCTCCCCAAATATCCCATAGAGCTTCGCAATCCGCCCTCTAACTGAAAAATAATATCGCGAATCTTGCCCCTATACGGCACTCGCCCTTCAATGCCCTCTGGCACGAGCTTATCTTGCGCTACACCCTCTTGGAAATATCTATCACTGCTACCACTAGCCATCGCCCCGATACTGCCCATACCACGATAGTTTTTGTATTGTCGTCCTTGATAAATGATTAAATCGCCCGGCGTTTCTTCGCACCCTGCAAACATACTGCCTATCATCACGCAACTTGCGCCCAAAGCGATTGCCTTTGCGACATCGCCTGAATATTTTATCCCGCCATCGGCGATTATTGGAATCTTATGCTTTTTTGCCTCTGCCACGCAGTCCATAATCGCTGAAATCTGTGGCATTCCCACACCTGCTACGATTCGCGTGGTGCAAATACTGCCCGGTCCTATGCCGACTTTTACAGCGTCCGCCCCTGCGCTAATCAAATCGCGCGTGGCTTCTTTGGTAACGACATTGCCTACGATTAAGTCTATCGTTAGCTCTTTTTTTATCGCTTCAATGGTTTTTAGCACATTTATCGAATGCCCGTGTGCGCAATCTAGCACGATGACATCAACTCCCGCTTCGACTAACGCCCTAGCTCTGTCAATTTGGAGGACGCCAATCGCTGCGCCCACGCGAAGTCGCCCTAGCGCGTCTTTGTTTGAGTTTGGATATTCGATGCGCTTTTGAATGTCTTTTATGGTGATTAGCCCTTTTAGGACATTTTGGGTGTTTATTATGGGGAGTTTTTCGATTTTGTGTTTGTGCATAATCTTTTTTGCTTCATCAAGCGTCGTGTTTTCTTTTGCCGTGATGAGCGGGGCTTTTGTCATCACATCGCCTACTAATTTTCGCAAATCCCGCTCAAATCGCGTGTCTCTATTCGTAAGAATGCCGATGAGTTTGCCTTCACTATCCACCACAGGGACGCCTGAAATCTTGTAATTATCGGTGATTAGCTTTGCGTCTGCTAGGGTTCTGTCGGCTTGAATGTAAATAGGGTCGGTTATGACGCCAGATTCGCTTTTCTTTACCTTTTTTACTTGGCTCATCTGCGCGTTTATGTCCATATTTTTGTGGATTATGCCAATTCCCCCCATTCTAGCCATAGAAATCGCCGTATTGTATTCAGTAACCGTATCCATTGCCGCACTCACAAAGGGCGAATTTAGCGTGATATTTTTGCTTAATTTTGACTTCACGCTAACTTCTTTTGGCAAAACTTCGGAGTAGCGTGGGACAAGCAAAATATCCTCGAAAGTTAGGGCTTTTTTGATGATTTTCTCTGCCATTTTTTCAACCTTTCATTTTTTAGATTTGTCATTTTTTTAATTTGTCATTTTTAGATTTGCCATTTTTAGATTCACGGGGCGAAATCTCTAAAATTAAAAAATTTTGGCATTATATCGTTTTGGTGCTTAAAGTTGAAATTTTAGATTCTGCGATTTTAATTTGATTCGCAGAATCTAATTTTTGTCATTCTGAGGGAGCGAAGCGAAATATCTCAAAAATATTTCGTCATTGCGAGAAGTCGCACTTTGGGCGACTTCGTGGCAATCCATAATTTCAAAAATAAAAAAGATAGATTGCCACGATTTTGCAACTTTTAGCAAAGTCGCAAAATCTCGCAATGACAAAATTAAAATTTAGATTCTGCGATTCGCAGAATCTCGCCAAAGCAAATTTACTCTTATGCAATTTAGTTATTTTTCAGGCAAATCCCACTTTTCATCACACGCTCTACTATGCCCTAAATCACAGGCTTTTTTAATAAATTGCTTTGATTTTTGCTTCGCTTCATTTTGCTTAATCCCTTGCGATTTATAAAAATTATCGTAGTTTATAAGCGCAAGTATGTAGCAGGATTGCGCGAATCCATAATCGCAACCTTTGGCAAGGTATGCTTCTTTTTTGGCATTATCCGCCTTAAAAAAGCGCGGTGAAGCCACCCCAGCTTTCGCATAATGATAGGCGATTGTGTAGCAAGACTCGCCGTCTTTTAATTCACAGCCCTTTAACGCATAATTTACCCAAAGTTTCATAGATTCTACATCTAAAAAGCGCGATTTTTTGCTGCTCTTGCCGTAGAATCTAGACACTTCTCCACACGCGATTTTATCTTTTTCATTGCATTTTTTAATTAAATCTTGTAAATTTGATTCGCTTATTTCTGCGCCAAATAGCACATTTATTGCGATAAAAAATATCAAAAATCTTTTCATAAATCCTAAACCTCGCATTTTGATTCGATAAATAGTGCCAAATCTAGCAAGTTTTGCTCATCAAAGTGATTGCCAAGTATTTGAATGCCGATGGGGAGATTTTGGCTATTTTTTGCGATAGGGACGCAGATTGCGGGGATTCCTGCTAAATTCGCGCCGATTGTGTAAATGTCGCTTAAATACATTTCAAGCGGACTTAATTTTTCACCTAATTTGGGCGCGACATTGGGCGCAATGGGGCTTAAAATCACATCGACATTTTTAAAAATCTCACTATATTGAAATGCGATTAAATCCCGCACCCGTTGCGCTTTCAAATAATATGCGTCATAATATCCGCTTGATAGCACAAAATTGCCGATTAGGATTCGCCGTTTGACTTCATCGCCAAAGCCTTGTGTGCGCGTTTTTTCGTATAATTCTTTGAGATTTGCGCTACCTTGCGCTCGATTGCCATAGCGAACGCCATCAAACCGCGCTAGATTCGCACTTGCTTCTGCCATCGAAGTGATATAATAGCTTGAAATGTGGTAGTTTAAGTCAATCATCACCACTTCTTTGATTTCGTGTCCTTGCGAATCTAGCGTCCGCACCAAATCATCATAAGCCTTGCAAATCTCGCTATTTGCGTTTTTTAGCGCGTTTTTTAAAATGCCAATTTTAAATTTGCGATTTTCATTTAGCTTCTCAAACGCCCCACCTTGCGTATCTATTTCGATTCGACTTGTCGAATCCAATTTGTCGCTCCCTTTGATAAAATCAAACAGCAACGCACAATCGCGCACATCTTGCGCGATAGGACCGATAATATCAAGGCTAGAACTATACGCCACAAGCCCATATCGGCTAACCGCGCCATAAGTGGGCTTCAAACCCACGCACCCGCAATATCCCGCAGGCTGGCGAATCGAACCTCCCGTATCGCTCCCAAGTGCCGCCACCGCAATGCCACCAGCCACCGCAGCCGCGCTCCCGCCACTGCTCCCGCCCGGTGTGCGCGATAAATCACGCGGATTTTTTGTCGCGCCATAGACGCTTGATTCAGTCGTGCTTCCCATTGCAAATTCGTCCATATTTGCCCTGCCAAAGGGGGCGCAGTTGTGTTTCAGTAGATTTTCAATCGCAGTGGCGTTGTAAGGCGACTTATAACCTTTCAAAATCGCGCTACCGCAGGTGATTTCCCAGCCTTTGACATTTATATTGTCTTTGATAAGAATGGGGACGGCATTTGCGCTAGATTTGCGTGAATCGCCCGAATCTAAATCGCTTGATTCGCCAAAATCACCCAAATCTAGCGAACTTTCATCGATGATATAGGCATTTAGTGGCGAATCTTTGGCATTTTTGGCGATAGTGGATTTTAGCTCTTTTAGCGCGTCTTTGGGGAGTTTTAGGGCTTCTCGTAGTTTTATCATTTTTTACGCTCCAAAAATCATTAAAAAATTATTAAAAAATTTTGGCATTATAGCGAAAATATATTAGATTCTGCGAAATCGCAGAATCTCGCACGAAAATCGCAGAATCTACGCTAAATTCGTCATTGCGAGTCCTTGCGATAGCAAGGCGAAGCAATCTATGCTAGATTCTGCGAAATTGCAGAATCTTGCGGTAGATTCTGCAAAAATTATTTAGATTCTGCGTTTTTACGCTAGATTCTGCCGCAGAATCACACCACCGCTTTGTTTTGCCATTTGCGCGACTTCCAGCGATATGCGTTGCAAAGTCCGCGTAGCCACTCATCAGCGCAAAATCCTATCCAAATCCCCACGATTCCAAGCCCAAAGTGAAAGCATAGCGTATAACCCACAGGGAGCGAGACACCAAGCATGAAGACGATTCCTGCGAAAAATGGGAATTTTGCGTCTCCACTTGCGCGAAGCGAATTTACCATTACGATATTGAATGTCCGCCCGATTTCAAGGACGATTGAGAGCGTGAAAAGTGGCAACATTATCGCACGCAGTGCCGAATCTAGCCCCAATCTATCCATTATAAAATGTTTGCCTACAAAAAATGTGATGACTACGATGAAAGTCGCCATTATGCTTAAATATAGCACCCGCCAAGTGTGCTTGTAGGCGATTTCTAAATATCGTGCGCCGACTAATTTGCCGATGATGATTTCATTTGCGATTGAAAATGCCTGTCCTGTGAGCATTATCAGCATTGAGATTTGAAAATAAATCGTCTGCACACTTGCATTTTCCGCACCTAGCGAATACACAAAGCTTAGCGCGATAGTGTATTGCACAATCCATATTAGATTTTCTCCCGCGCTAAATGAGCCGATTCGCAAGACTTTCGACAAAACTTCGCGCTCAAATCTAAAAAGTTGCTTAAAATAAATTTTTATTTTTAGCTTAAAGATTATCACACATAGCAAGATTAGCATAGCTACCACGCGCCCGATGATTGTAGCAAGTCCCACGCCCCAAAGCTCCCAATCTGTGTGATTTAGCGTGTAATAATTGCAACAAACCGAAATGATATTCATCACAAGGCTAGTTAGCGTAACAAAACTTGCCATATTATACACGCGCACGATTGAGGCAAAGACAATGCCAAGCGCGTCAAAAAAGAGGCAGATTCCTAGCATTTTTAGGTAAATGTGCGCTTGTTCAAACTGCGTTTGCGGGACATTGAGTTGAGAGAGCAAAAAATCGCCCTGCGTTAGGATTATCACGCCACATATTAGCCCTAAAAGTGCGTTTAAAAAAAGGCTTTGGTGCATTGCCTTTGAAGCTAAATTTGCGTCCTTTGCGCCGATTGCCTGTGCGATAACCACGCTACAACCCACGCTTAAAAAGCTAAAAATGGTGATAAATAAATCAAGCACCTGATTTCCCGCGCCCATCGAGCCCACAAGATAGCTTGAGTGCTTTGAAACCATATAAGTGTTTAGCATTAGGCTCAAATAGCGCAAAAACATTTCAAAAAATATAGGGATAGCAAGTGCGCGAATCGATAATCGTTTTGACAAAAAAATCCTTTTTTGGCGAAATTTTGTGAAAATAAAAGTGGGATTTTAGCAGATTCTGCGATTAGATTCTGCGAAAATCGCAGAATCTTGTATTTTTATGGATAATTTTGCTATATTTTTAAATATATTTCGCTTCAAACGAAATATTGAAATTTAAATCAAAAGGATGGGAAATGAAAAAGCTACTTTTAATCGCATTTTTGGCAGTTTTTGCAAATGCGGAGGATATAATGGTTTTGGCGGCGGCAAGTTTGAAATTCGTGCTTGAAGACATAAAAGCCGAATTTTTAAAGGATAGAGCAGGCGATAAAATAGAAGTCAGCTACATCGCCTCAGGCAAGGCGTATAATCAAATCATAAACGGCTCTCCCGCGCAGTTTTTTATCGCGGCAGACACGGGCTACACGCAAAAACTTTTCGATGAAAAGCGCACGAGCGATAAGCCTACGAATTATGTCAAAGGCAAACTTGTGCTTGTGAGCTATGATAAGAGTTTGAAAATCGATTCGCTAGATATTTTAAAGGATAGCAAAATCAAAAAAATTGCACTCCCAAATCCCAAACTCGCCCCTTATGGCGTGGCTGGTGAGCAATCACTGCAAAAATCAAAGCTGTATGACGCGCTGAAAGGCAAACTTGTTTTGGGCGAATCCATCGGGCAGGCGTATCAGTATATCAAAACGGGAGCGAGTGAAGTGGGCTTTAACGCGCTGTCTATGGTTATCAAAGATAAGGACGCGAATTATTTTGTGGTGGATTCGGCACTTTATGAGCCTATCGCTCAGGCTATGGTTATCACGGAGGCTGGGAAAAACTCCAAACTTGCAAAAGATTTTAAGGCGTATATTTTAGGCAAAAAGGCGCAAGAAATTTTTGCGAGTTATGGGTATGATAAACCCTGATGTGCGTTGTCTCTTGCGTGTATTTGCGAGATTCTGCGCACTCAACTGCTCAATCCGTAGGATTTGCGAGTGAAACGAAGCAACCATTGACTTTTATGTCCTATTTTCGCAGTTTCGTGCTTGAAAACCCACAAATCCATCGCAAGATACTTCCGCACAAATATTTAGAGCAATAGAAGGATATTTTATGAATCGCATTCGCGCTAAAATCACCAAAATCACCAAAAGTGGCGCAGTCGCGCTAGTGAAATTTGAATCGCTTAAATCTAGTGCGAATCCAAATGGCGATTTGGCGAATCAAACAAGAGCGAATCCTGCAAACAAAAACGCAGAATCTACCGCAAATCCTGCGATTTTTAGCGCGGTTCTGCTTGACTTTGCGGATAATTTGGCGCAAGGCAACGAATGCAATGTCATTTTCAAAGAAAGCGAAGTGATGATTGCAGCGCTAGATTCGCGTGTGAGTGCGCGGAATTGCTTTCTTTCGCGCATTGTCAAAATCGAATGCGATGAAATTTTTGCGCGAATCTTTTTGGATTTTGATGGCATTCAAATCACCGCGCTTATCACCAAAGAAGCGAGTTTGGAGCTGAATCTAAAAGTGGGCGAAATCGTGCTGTGGTTTGTGAAATCAAATGAAGTTATGGTGGAGTTTAAGGCGTAAATTTTGCTAGATTCTGCGAATTTAACATTTCAAAATCCAATACTTCTTTTGCTTTTTGCGTAAATTCATTTAAGGTTTTTCTATAAGTTTTTTGCCATCCAAACTCCACTGCAAATCTTTGATTTGCCCCCCCCCGAAGCGATATTGCGCTGCTTTGTCGATAAATACAAGCGTAGGGATTTGCAAGATATTACACAAATGCACATTGCCCGTATCAATGCTAATTAGATAATCCAAACTCATCGAAATACTCACAAGCGAAGCGATATTTGCGTCATTTACAAAAATTTTTAGATTTGGGAGATTTGCGATATTATTAAACTGCAAAGGATTATGCGAAAAATTAAGCAACACAAACAAAAACTGCGGATAACTCCGCGCAAGATTCACCGCTAAATAATACCAATCTTTGTAATAAAAATTTACCCCCACGCTTTCTTTGTGATTTGAAAAAGCGTTAATGCCGATGATTTTTTTATACGGAAAATCTATGCTTTGAAAAAATGGCGTAGTTAGGCGTGAATCTTGTGGCAAAAAATCGCGCATTTTGCCAAAGTCGATTTTGGCGAAATTCTTATCATAATGCTTTGGATTTATCACGCGCACGAGTTTTAGCACGATATCAGCCATATATTTTTTAGCGCGAAAATACGGAAATGGCGTTTCAATTTTGCGCGAAGTAAAACTAATCCAATGCGGATGAGCGATAATGCGCCTAAAATTTAGCTTCAAAATCTCGCGGAAAAACTTACCACTGCGATGATTTGTGATAAAAATATCGGGATTCATCGCGCGAAGTCTCTCTATGCTAACTTCATTTGAATCAATCACGCCATCAATAAACCCCACTTTTTGCATAAAATCAAGCGGAATGCCACTATGATAAATAAGTAATTCATCATTTGGAAAAAGGCATTTGATTGCATAGAGTGCCTTAAAACAGCACAAAAAATCGCCAAATCCCCCGCCTTGAAAAATAATCTTTGCCATTTTTATCCTTTTGTGAAAATAAGGGTGGCATTATAGCAAAATTGCGCTTTGTGTGGATTGCAAATATTAGATTCACCCAAATCCAAACCGATATATATAAAAAAATATTAAGGCACACAAATGCAAAGCGAATTTTTAGAGACGATGGCACTGACATTTAAAATCGCCACCATTACCACGCTGATTTTATTGCCGATAGGCATTATGCTAGGCTACTTTTTGGCATTTTGCAAACGCGCTTACGCACTAGTCATCGAAGTTTTGGTGTGGATGCCACTTGTTTTGCCCCCGTCTGTGCTTGGATTTTACCTGCTTATCACATTTTCGCCACAAAATTTCATCGGCAAATGGCTATTAGAAACATTTGGCATAAAGCTTGTTTTTAGCTTTGAGGGGCTCATTTTGGCGAGTGTGATTTTTTCGATACCATTTATGACAAACCCTATCAAAGATGGCTTTGCAAATCTGCCAAAATCTTTAAGCGAAGCGAGTTACACGCTTGGCGCGGGGAAAATGCGGACACTATTTTGCATTTTGCTACCAAATATCAAATCAAACCTAATGCTAGGCGCAATCACAAGTTTCGTGCATACAATCGGCGAATTTGGCGTGGTGATGATGATAGGCGGCAACATCGCAGGGGAGACAAAAGTCGCAAGTATCGCCATTTATGAGGAAGTCGATACGATAAATATGGGACTAGCGCACAAGTATTCATTCACGCTATTTGCGGTATCATTCGCCCTTTTGCTAGTGATTTTTTTTATAAATAAAAGGTTTGCAAAGTGATTGAGCTTAATATAAAAAAGTCGCTAAATGGCGCAAATGGGGCGATTTTGCTAGATATTGCTACGCAGATTCAGCGCGGGGATTTTATCAGCTTTTTTGGCAAATCAGGTGCTGGGAAAACTACGCTTTTGCGTCTAATCGCAGGGCTTGAAGTGGCGGACTCTGGGCGAATCGTGGTAGATAATGAAGTGTGGTTTGATAGCAAATCTAAAATAAATCTCCCGCCACAACGGCGCAAAATAGGATTCGTATTTCAAGACTACGCGCTTTTTCCGCATTTTAGCGTGTGGAAAAATTTGGCTTTTGCACTCCCAAACAAGCGCGAATCGCACAAAATCGATGAGATTTTAAACCTAATGCAGTTAGAAAATCTGCGTGATAAACTCCCACGCGAATTGAGCGGTGGGCAAAAACAGCGCGTGGCACTTGCCCGTGCGCTTGTATCAAATGCAAAAATTTTGCTACTTGATGAGCCGCTCTCCGCGCTTGATAATGAAATGCGCGTCCTTTTGCAAGATGAGATTATCCGCGCTCATCGGCACTTTGGGCTAACTACGATTTTGGTTAGCCACGATATTAGCGAGATTTTTAAGCTATCAAATCGAATCTTGCACCTACAAGATGGCAAAATCATCAGCGATGGCGATATGAATAGCGTTTTGGGCGCGGATTTTGTGAGCGCGAAGTTTAATTTTAGCGCGAAAATCGTTGATATATGGCAAAATGGGCTGATTTTTATTGTGAAAATTTTGGTAAATAATCAAATCGCAACCATTACAATGGGGCGCGAAGCGTGGGATTTCAAAATCGGCGATGAGATTTTTGTCGCAAGCAAGGCGTTTAATCCGATTGTATTTAAGGTGTGAAAAAAATTTCGATTATTCGTAAAAGTGCGCTAGATTCTGCGAATCGCAGAATCTAGCATAAAATCGCAGAATCTACCGCTAGATTCTGCGAATCAAACAATAATCACGCCAGATTCTGCGAAATTTAAAAAAATTCGCTACAATTCGCATTTTATTTAAAAATTTTAAGGACAGCTTTTTGAAACTAATCATAGTCGAATCCCCCGCAAAAGCGCGGACAATAAAGAATTTTTTGAGTGGCGATTACAAAGTGGTGGCAAGTAAAGGGCACATACGCGACTTGCCAAAAAAGCGATTTGGCATAAAGATTGAGGATAGCTCATTTACCCCAGAATACGAGATTCCCACCGACCACAAGGACATTGTAAGCGAAATAAAAAAACTTGCCAAAGACGCAAACGCCGTATATATCGCAACAGACGAGGACAGAGAGGGTGAAGCAATCGGCTATCACATCGCCCAAATCATCGACAAAAAGCAATCATTCCCGCGAATCGTATTCCACGAAATCACCAAAAACGCCATTGTCGAATCGCTAAAAAATCCACGCGAAATCAATTTAGATATGGTTCAGGCGCAACAAGCAAGGCGACTTTTGGATAGAATCGTAGGCTTCAAACTTAGCCCACTTTTAAACCAAAAAATCCAAAAAGGCTTATCCGCAGGGCGAGTTCAAAGTGCGGCACTCAAACTCATAGTCGATAAAGAGCGCGAAATAGCCGACTTTAAGCCTGTGAAATATTTTAGCATTGATGCGATTTTTGGCAAAGATGTAGGCGAATCAAAAGGCAAAAAAAGCGCGGATTTAGGCAACATTGAAGCAATTTTATGCGCATACAAAGGCAAAAAAATCGCAAAATTAGACTTGCAAGATGAAAAATTAGCAAAAGAGATTCAAACCCTTGCGCTAAAATCAACATTTAACATTCAAAATATTGAAAACAAAAGCAAAAAAATCTCCCCGCCACCGCCATTTATGACTTCGACAATGCAACAAAGCGCATCTAGCAATTTGGGCTTTTCGCCATCCCGCACGATGCAAATCGCACAAAAGCTCTACGAAGGCGTCCCCACCGACAAAGGCACGATGGGCGTTATCACTTATATGCGAACAGATAGCCTAAATATCGCTAAAATCGCGCAAGATTCGGCACTAAAACTTATTGAGCGCGAATTTGGCAAAGAATATCTTCCGCCAAAACCGCGAATCTACGCAAACAAACAAAAAAACGCCCAAGAGGCGCACGAAGCGATTCGCCCGACAAATTTGGATTTTAGTCCAAGCGTTGCAAAGTCCTATCTTGCGAGTGATGAGCTAAAACTCTACACGCTGATTTACAATCAATTTTTGGCTTCTCAAAGCGCGGACGCAAAATTTGATAGCCAAAATATTATTTTTAGTGATAAAAGTGGGACGATGGATTTTAAGGCAAGTGGCTCAAAGCTTGTGTTTGACGGATTTTACAAAATTTCTGGCGCAAAAAATAAGGACAAAATTTTGCCACCTTTATCTGTGGGAGATGGCGCGAATCTCAAACAATGCGACATAAACGCGCACGAAACCGAGCCACCGCCACGATTTAGCGAAGCATCCTTAATCAAAACGCTAGAAGGGCTTGGTATCGGGCGTCCTAGCACTTACGCGCCTACAATCACTCTGCTAAAAAACCGCGAATATATTAAGGTAGAAAAAAAGCAGATTTTTGCCACAGAGATTAGCTTTGTGGTGGTAGATATGCTAAAAGAGCATTTTTTGGAGATTGTCGATTCGAGCTTTACAGCACGGCTTGAAGAGAAGTTAGACTCTATTGCGGAGGCAAAGGAAAAGTGGCAGAGCGTCCTTTGGGAATTTTATAAGAATTTTGATGCACAGATTCAACGCGGCAAAAGCAATATCGCTTCATTAAAGCAAAACACACCCACAGGCGAATCTTGCCCAGAGTGTGGCAAAGAGCTAGTAAAGCGCAAAAGCAAATTTGGCGAATTTGTCGGGTGCAGCGGCTATCCCAAATGCAAATTTATAAAGCGAGATGAAGTTGTCGGCGAAAACGCAGAATCTGACGCAGAATCTAGCGATGAATTTGGCGTTTGCGAAAAATGTGGCAAAGCGATGATTAAAAAAGTCGGGCGAAACGGCGCATTTTTAGCGTGTAGTGGCTATCCAAACTGCAAAAACACCAAATCACTTGGCGCGAAAAAAGAGCGCAAAGTAATCGAAGGCGTGAAATGCCCCAAATGCGGAGGCGACATTGTCGAGCGCATATCAAGGCGCGGAAAATTCTATGGTTGCGGGAATTATCCAAAATGCAAATTTGTAAGCAATGGCGAACCTACCGCCAAAAAGTGCAAATCCTGCGAAGGCGCGGAGTTTGGCGGAATGCTAACGCTAAAAGAAACCAAAACCAAAAAATATTTGGAATGTTTGGATTGCAAAAAGAAAGTAGATTTGGGGAAAGATTGAGTGTCAAACGATTTGTGGTTGAAAATATCAAAATGGCGAAATAAAATCATTTTCAATGTAAGGATTTGATTTATTATGCGGAAAATGCGAAGGTGGTGGCAAGTGCCACCTTGAAAACGGGCGAATAATAATACAATAAACCTTAAATAATCCTTAAAGGAATCGCAATGAAAAAAGTCTTTTGCATTATTTTGGCGTTTTTGAATCTATCGAATCTATGCGCAGAATCTAGCGCAAATTTAGCAGAATCTAGCACAAATTTAACAGAATCTATCCTAGATTCAGCCAAATCTAGCGCAAATTTGGGCGAATCTTTTTTAGATGAATCTTCGCCATTTTTTCTAACCACTGATGATTTGCTATCCATTGCCGAGCTTACAAATGCTGATTTGCAAAACTCCGCTTTTATCCGCACCTTGCGCAAAGAAAATAGCACAGATGAGATAGACAAAGCAGTCATCGCAATTTCGGATTTTATTAGCACAAGTAGCTATCCTATCAATATCGAGTTTCTAGCCCGTGCCACGCTAAAAGACATACTCAAATCAAAAACGCTAAATCTAACCACCGCCATTTCTGGCAATGCAATGAGCGAGGATAAAATGTTAGATTCTATCCGCTCTATGCGCAATGAAAGCGAGTTTGGCGATATTGTCCCAAAGGGTTTGCTTTTGTCGCCCAAGTATTCTTTGAGCGCGACAATTTCAAGCGAATCAAAGGCACTTGGCGCGATAAATAGCGTGGAGTATAGCTTTATTTTCAGCATTACAAATTTGCATAGCGGTTTGGTTGAGTGGGATTATATTGAGCGCGTGAAAAAATCCGCTAAAAGCCCACTGCCAAAGCTAAAAAGCGCAGAATCAAAATATGGCAAATTATGCCTACAAAAGCCCACAGAGATTATTTTGCAAATGGATAGAAAAAAGGCTTGCGAAGTGGCGATAGTGGATATTTGGCAAGGTAGCTTTCAAGCAATCTCCGCAAACAAAGCTACACTAATGCAACAATACGCAAATGTCGCTTGTGAGTTAGATTCGGCGTTTGGTTGTAGGGCTTTGGGCGTGGTGTATAAATATGGCATAAAAGAAAATCTAAACACAATAGCCGAATTTAGTGGCAAAGATACAGGCATTGCGCTAAATGAAAAAGAAAACATTTTGCTAAAAGCAGATATGAAAAAAGCAAAAAATGCCTATACAAAATCCTGCGATTTGGGCGATGGCGGTGGTTGCTACAATCTATCGCTTTTAGAATACCACAGCCAAAATGCAAATTTAAAAAAAGCAAGCGATTACGCAAACAAAGCGTGTAAATATGGATTTGGCGATGGGTGCGAGTTAGCAAAAGAGATAGAATTAAGCAAAGGCGAAGTGCTTTCAAAAGACGCGCTAGATAAAATATCGCAATGCGAAAATGGTATCCCGCAGGGGTGCTTGGGAGCTGGATTTAACTATCATCACGGCACAAATGGCGCGGTAAAAAATCAAACAAAAGCATCGCAATTCTACAAAAAAGGCTGTGATTTGGGGCTTTCGCATTCGTGCTATTTGCTTGGAATGTATCAAGTGCAAGGCTATGGAGTGGGCGCAAAAGATATGAGAGAAGCTGCGATTAACACGCTAAAAGCCTGTGAAGCCGACCCACTAAAAGAGTGCCAAACTATCGGCAAATTTGATACAAACGCAACGCAAGAGATTTGCATTAGAAATACAAAGCTCACCACAGGGAGCGCGTGTTTAAGTGCTGGGAGCTTTTTTGAATCAGGTGTGGGCGTGAAAATCGATACAAATGAAGCATTGCGAATCTACAAAAGAGGTTGCGATTTTGGCGTAGAAAATTCGTGCGAAGCGTATAAAAATCTAAAAGAGAGAGTTCGGTGAAAATAATATTTTTGCGTGTATCTAAAATTTTGGCGTGAATTTTGTGTAAGATTCGCATAAAAATAAAGGGGTAGTCGCAATGAAAAAAGTCTTTTTATGTTCTATTAGCAATGTTTCAAGTGGCGCGTGTGCGGAGGATTGCGCATATTGCAATCAAAGCATAAAATATGGCAAAAACGCACAGATTTACAAGCCAAAAGAGCAGGTTTTAAGCGAAGCGCAAAATTTGGCAAAATTTGGCGCAAGTGGCTTTTGCTTGGTAACTTCGGGGCGTGGTTTGGATAGCAAAAAATGCGAGTATGTCGCGGATTTGGCGCACACGATAAAGGCAAAGTTGCCAAAAATGCTACTAATTGCGTGTTGTGGGATTGCCGATAGGGATTCGCTATTGCATTTAAAGCAAAACGGCGTGGATAGCTACAATCACAACTTAGAGACCGCGAGAAGCAATTTTTCGCGCATTTGCACCACACACAGCTTTGAATCGCGCTTTGAGACTTGTGAAAATGCGTTAAGCGCGGGGCTAAAACTATGCAGTGGCGGGATTTATGGATTGGGCGAGAGCGTGGCGCAGCGAATCGAGCTTCTATCCGCCCTAAAAAGCCTAAATCCGCATTCGTCCCCGATAAATTTTTATATACCCATTAAATCATCTTTGCCAAACCCCGCCTTGCCAAACGCCGTTATGTCGCGCGATGAGGCATTAGAGACGATTATAATGGCGCGAGAAATGTTGCGCGATTGCATTTTAATGCTTGCAGGGGGGAGAGAAGTCGTCTTTGGGGCAAATCAGCGCGAGATTTTCAAATACGGCATTGATGCTATCGTGCTTGGCGATTATCTAACCACAAGTGGCGAAGCCCCGCGCAAAGATTTGGCGATGATTGAGAGTTACAATCTAAAAATCGGGCATTTGATAAATGACAGAAAATGCGCAAGTTAGATTTTGCGAAATTGCGCTAGATTCGCGTGAATCGTGTGAAAATCGCAGAATCTAGTGTGAAAAAAACTAAAAATCGCAGAATCTAGTGCGCCAATTTGTCATTTGATTACTTCGCTTCGCTCGGAATGACAAAATAAAAGCAGATTGCGATTCGAATATAAAAAATCGTAGAATCTAACTTTAAATGTGGATTGTCTCTAATCAAACAAAATTTTACACAAATCTTGCCTTTTGATTTTTGTATCTCAATCTAAATTTTAAGTTAAATAAAATGCCAAAAATCAGGTCTCCCCATTTTGTTTAATATCGCCATTGCCTTTTTATCGCCTTCCCGAATTGCTGCTTTTACTATTCCATCTATCTGTTCTGCTACTACGGCAATCATCGATTTGTGGATACATTGTTTTATTTCATTAGTTTTTGAGAAATCAATAGCCATTTTGCCGTCATCATTTTTAATAAAAATTTTAGCAGTGGGGATTTCTAATAAAAATTTTACCACTTCCAAATGCCCATTCATAGAGGCATACATTATAGCTGTATTGTTTTGCTCATCTGCAAAGTTAATATTCGCTCCATTTGCTAGGCATTGTTTGACACCGCTTAAATTGCCACTTTTGGCAAATTCTAATAATTCATTATTTAAATACATACCCTATCCTTTCACTTAATATAACCCATTAGAATTTCCCAATGGTTCTCTCATAAATCCGCCATCTCTAATATCCACTTCATAAAACGCAACTCTATGCTTAGTTTCACGGCATTTTTGCTCGATATTTTTAATTTCACTGCGTTTATTTTGCGGTGTATTATGGTTATTTAACAGACGCAATAAGTAAAGTGAAGTTGTCATATTTTCTCCCTTAAATTTTAATTAAAAACAGCGATTATAACTGCCCCCCCCCTTAAAGTTTTCTTAAAAAATAATTATTTTTTTGATTTTTTATGTAGATTTTACAAAAAATGCGTAGAATTGTAACGATTTTAACGCAGATTCTGCGATTTATGGCGATTAGATTCTGCGAATCGTGTGAAATCGCAGAATCTAGTGTGAAAAAACTAAAAAGCGCAGAATCTACCCACACCTTAATCCCACGCGCATTTGGGAGGGGGAGCTACGGATTTGCACACCGCAAAGGTGGGGGAAGTTTGAATTTGCACTTCGCAATGGATGGGAGTTAGAAAAAGCCACTCCCCTTGCGGGAGGGGTTTGGGGCGGGGTATTTATCACAAGGGAGGGGGAGAATTTGAGATTTTTTTGGATTGCCACGAAGTCACCCTAAAAGCGCGACTTCTCGCAATGACTGGATTTTTACGCTTTGATTCGCCTCGCAATGACACAAAATATTCACGCAACCATCAATCACTTTTTAGTTGTAGTTTGCGTAGTTTTGGGCTGTGTGTTAGTGTTATTTTTGTTTTGCTGATTGCTTATTATTTTCTTAATCTCTTCTTCGGTGTGATAAGTTGCATCTTCTTGTGCAATCTGCGGTTTTTGATTATTTACACTTGAATTTTCATTGCTATCATTACTCATAATATCACCTCCTTTTAAGAAATTTGCCACATAATTGTGGATAGAGCTAGAATTGTTATGTAGGTAGCAAATACATATCCAAAATTCAAAAACTTTGTAGCACAAGCCCAGCAATTTGGTCTTTGGATTCCATCCAAAGTATTTTGTTGTTTTATGCCCATCGATTTATTTGCCGTGCAATAAGAAAAAAGCGCAAAGATTAGCGTAATCGCATTACTTGCAATTACCACTTTAAGCGATATAGGTGGTATTTTGGATAAAAAATCTTTATCCACTATCGCTAGTAGTAGCCCAAATAAGGCAGATGATATAGCCATAATTATTTTGGATTGTTCTTGCATATTTCTCTCTTTTGCATTTTCATAAAGATTTAATACTCTAACAATATCTTTGGCTTGTTTATCGAGCGAATCTTGCCCATTTGTTTCATTATTTTCCAAAATAGTCCTCCCACTTTTACTTAAATTTCGCTTAATTTGAATCATTTCCTATTTTCCACAGCAAATTACAAGCATTGCCACCTTTTGTTCTGCAAAGATTTGGTAGATATTTTAAAAGTTCGTTCTTGTATTCTGGTGCTGTAAAGCCAGCTAAAATATTTAAGCTGCCATCATATCCTAACTCCCAAGCTTTCACATAGGTAGCTATTATTTGTTTGTGGTCTTCGTAATAACTCGCTAAATATGAACAACCTCTGCCATTACCATTATCACACATTTTTTTAAATATGGCGACTAATTTTTCTTTATCTTTTTCTATTCTCTCTAGATTACCACACGCTCTGTAATCATAATCATCATATTCACAGCCTTTTTGATAGTAGGCTTTTGCTTGTTTGCCATCTAACTTTCTTTCATACATATCGCCTAACGAATTACACGCTTTGCCGTCGCCATTTTCGCATTTACAAGTATCATCATCGCTTTCGCAAGTTTGGGTTAGCTCTTTTTGGCTTTTCTCTTGCTCTAGTTGCTCTTGCTTTTTTTGTTGTGCTTCTGCTTTTTTACTATTACGCGAATCATATAAATTTTTAGAAGCGATGTAGAGCGATTCATCTAATTGTTCTAGTCTGTTATTGCAGTTACCAGCCACTTCACAGGCTTTGGCATAGTATTGTTTGGCTTTATCGCCCTCTAATTTTTGAGCATATATATCTGCTATTCTGTTGCAAGATTCGCCAATATATTTTTCGCCATATTTATCTTTACCATTGCAACCTTTTTCATAATGCGCCAATTTGTAGCATATCTCGCTTACACCTTCATCGCATAGCTTTATTCGTTATTAGCCTTTCGCATTATCTTGTCTTTATCATCGCCACTTGCGCTATCATCGCCACACGCCACGAATCCTAACGCTATAAACGCTAGGACTACCATTTTTAAAAATGAATGTTTCATTTTTAACTCCTTAATTTTTAAATTTCTGCGAATAATACAAAAAAAAAAAAACGCAAGTCAATAAAAAAGTGAAAAAATTTGTAAGAAATTGTGGGGATTTTTAAGAAAATGAGTGGGATTGTTTTTTATGGATTGCTTCGATTCGGCATTGCCGAATCTCGCAATGACGGCGTAGTGGATTCGTGTTTGATTTTTTTGGATTGCCACGAAGTCGCCCTAAAAGTGCGACTTCTCGCAATGACAAAAAATAAACGCGCTAGATTCTGCAAATCAAGTAAATTTCGCAGAATCTTTGAGATTCTTCGCTTCGTTACACTTCGCGCGAGAATGACAATATTAGCGTAGATTCTGCGTTTTTGTAGAATTTCACACAAAAAGCGCAAGAATCTCCCCGCAAAACTCGCAAAGCTCATAAAACTTATAAAATTTACACAAATCCGCAAAAACTCACAGCGTGGCGCTTGCGATGTCGTATTCCTCTTTTGAGATTATGCGATTGCCATAAAGCTCATTTAGGCTTTGTGCCATTGTTTTCATCTCGGTTAGCGTTTGTCCTATCATCATTTGTGAGTTGATTTGGTGGATTTTGTTTTCGCGGATTAGGTTGCGAATCGCGGGCGTGCCGATTAGAATTTCATTTGCCGCTACGCGTCCGCCATCTACGCGTGGGAGCAAGATTTGTGACAAAATGCCCTCGATTGTGATTGCCACTTGGCTTCGCACTTGCTCTTGTTTCGCGCCCTCAAATGAGCTTACAAGGCGGTTTATCGTTTGCGCTGCGGAGTTTGTGTGAAGTGTGGCAATCACCAAGTGCCCCGTTTCGGCGGCTTCAAGGGCGATTTCCATCGTTTCAATATTTCTCATCTCGCCGATGAATATGATGTCTGGGTCTTCGCGTAGTGCGGATTTTAGCGCGCGTTGAAATGACTTTGTATCCTCGCCCAAATTGCGGTATGAAAAAAGGCAATTTATGCCCTTATGGACATATTCGATGGGGTCTTCGATACACAAAATGTGCTTTTTTTCATTTTGATTGATTTCATTTATCATCGCGGCAACGGTGGTGGTTTTCCCGCTACCTGTGGGTCCTGTAACGAGTATCAAACCCTTTCGGCGGGTAACTAGCTGTTTTAAAATCTGCGGTGCGTTTATGCTATCAAGCGTTGGGATTTTGGTGACAATCGTCCTAAACGCCGCTGCCACGCTCCCCATCGTGTAATAGTAATTCACCCTAAATCGCCCCACATCCTCTAACTCGATTGAGAAGTCTAGCTCTCTCTCTTCTTCAAGCGTCTTTTTTTGCTTGTCGGTTAGAAGCGAATAGCAAAGTTTGTCGATGTCCTTTTTGTCTAGCACAGGCAAATTTAGCTTTACCAAAATCCCATCGATTCGGATTTGCGGTTCGCTTCGTGCGACTAAATGCAAGTCGCTTGCGTTGTGCTTTACGGTGGTTCTTAATAGCATACTGATGTCGTAATTTAAGTTCGTTTCTTCCATTTTCTACTCCATTTTTAAGGTTTAATGATTTGCCGTTTGGTAACGCGCAAAGTTTGATTTGTGATTGGATTTGTGACGCTACCTGAAATGTCAAGCAAAAAGGCGTTTTTGGTTTCCTCTTGTATTTCGTAGCATCGCTTATTTGCATTTTCAGGTTTTTGCACATCCGCCTTGCACGAAATAAGGTCTGCGCTTTGCATATACACTCTTGCGTCATACTCGTCATAATTATCAAATGGCGTCATTTTGAAGTTGAATTTATACTCGCCATTTGCGCCGTATTCGATATATTTTTCAATCGGGTCGGCAGGGTTTTGCCGTTTATTTCTGCCGGCGGTTTGCCCTGAAATATTATTCGGTCCTAAATCGCAATCTGCGCCCTCCGCGCAAATAAATCCATTTCGTTGCGCATATAAAATCGCTAACTCCGCAGTGGAGTTTAGATATAAATCTAATTGAATTGCGATGTATTCATTTGTCGTGGTGTTTAGCGTTTTTGCGCTAAATTTCAGTCCCAAAATGCCAAGTCCGGCGACTATGATGGTTAAGATTATCGCAAAAATCATACCAAAGGCAGCGCGATTGCCTCTTGCGTATATTTGCGGGATTCTGCGCGCATTTGATTCTGCGATTTTCGCAGAATCTGAGTTGTTTTTTATATTAGATTCTGCGAAATTCGCGCGATTCGCAGAATCTGCATTGCTCTCCGTCATTGCGAGATTTGCCAAAGGCAAATCGTGGCAATCCATAGGATTGTTTTTTTGGATTGCTTCGGTCGCTTCGCTCCCTCGCAATGACGAAAGATTTGTTTGGATTGTTTGGATTCTGCGTTCGCAGAATCTCACAACAAATTTATTTTCTTTCATATCATTTACCTTTTTCATTGCATTATTATCCCCTCTTTGCAAAATTCATCCATCACGCTTTTTACCACGCTTGGTTCAAAGCAAATGCGAATGCGAATGAGACTAGAACTCGCCTCCGTCCAAATGTGGAGATTTGAGACGCGCTTGGCGATGAGCGTGGTTTTAGTCGTTTGGACGCTTTGGGTGATTGTCAAGTCGCCTTTTTCATAATTTTGATTTGCGCCATTTTCGATGGTGATGAAACTTGGCAGTTGATTTACGATAATCGCCACATCGCCTATTTGTTTTGGGACGCTAAAAAGTTCCATAACTTCCTGCTTGTCTTTATTGTTGTAGCTAAATCCGCGAATGGGGAAAATCGCGGTGTTGTCCGTTACTTTTTGTGCGTAATATTTATTCCCCACATAACTATTCGTCCCGACATTGACAAATGGGAAATACAGCGCGATTTTATCGCTGTTTATGAAACTTCGCATATTATCCGTTGAACTTTGACTATAAATTATGTTGCAACCCTCGATTTTCCCGTTATTCATTTTGCAACCGCTCTTTTCCACATCGACAAATCCGCTAAATAACGGCAAATTTAGTCTTCGATTACCATCAAAATATCCCTGCTCGATGTTCTTATTTTTTTCGATGAAATATAATCTCGTGCCGTGCTCGATGCCGATTTTACCCTGCTCGGCGTTATTTACAAAGGGCATTGAAGTATAATTATTGTTCCCCTGAATAGCAATCGAATCCCAAATAGAATTTTGCAAATAACTTGAAATTTGGCGGATGGCAGACGCAGAATCTAACTCAATTCTAGCGAATTCCTTTTGCAAAGTGTAGTTTGTGAGAATCTGCACGATTGCCTTGCCACCTGCGACTGAGACAAGTCCTACGATTGCGATGACAAAGACGAGTTCTAACATTGTAAAGGCACTTCTTTTTGTGGTAGATTCTGCGAATTTATTAAAATTTTTCATCTCTCCCCCTTTATGGATTCTGCGTGTTGTCTTTGATTAGCGGGATATCCGTGCCGATATTTGTCGCATAATATGTAAATACGGCGGAGAGTTCATTGCCACCATTTGGGTCGATGCGTCTTAACTCGATTTTGATTTCCTTAATATCGCTACGAGTAAAGCGGGGATTTATGATTTTATATGCAGTATTCGCGCTATTGCCATCCCCATCGCCAAAATCTTTATACGCAATAGTTGTCCTTAGTGCAAAAATCTCATTATTTAGATTTGTAACATTGCCATTTTTGTCCCGCTCGCTGCCACCTTTGACTTTTATCTCATAAGTGTGAAAATCATTGATGGAGTTTAAATCCTTAAAGTTTGGCAAGATAAAAGACGCGACTTTCGTATTTGGGTCGCACATACGGCGTTTATTTGCGTTTGCAAGTCCCTTTTTTGTCATAATATTTTCGGTGACATTTGTTTTTATGCCGTTTATGAATTTTTCAACGGCGACTTGCTTGCAATCTGTCGCTGTGTTGCCCGTGTTTAGGATATAATACACGCCAGAATTTTGAAAATCATCGACATTTTCTTTATCCCAAGGTTTGGATTTTATCGTCTCCATAAGCGTTAGCGCGTTGTAATAACCGATGACATTTTGCGACATCATCGTATTTGCGCTACTTTGGCGGACGATTAGCGGGATGGAGAGGATGATAAAACCGACAATGACGATGGAGAAAATGAGCTCAATCATCGTAAAGGCGGTTCTTGCGCTGTGTTTTGTCGTAGATTCTGCGAATTTCGCAGAATCTAGCGCAGAATCTTGTAAATTTTGCATTTCCTTTTCCTTTCGTAAATCAAAAATAAATAAAATCTTACCACAATTCAAAATATTTTATCTTAAATCGTAGATTTTTAAAAATAATATACAAAAATTTATAAACTTACTGCTAAAATTTCAAATTTTTATAAATATTGAAACGATAATACCGATTTGATAAAATATTTTGTCAGCAAGGGATAAAAATGAAGTTTAATATATCATCGCTGTTTAGTTCAGGGAAAAAGAGCATAAAGCAGAAAACGGCAAATTTGCTGTATTATAACTGCGATTCGAAAATATCTTTTACATCGCAGGGCGGGAAAATTTCGCAATTTACAAAGGCAGTCACGCCAAGTGCTAGAATTGCCACTTTGCTAAATTTTGATTTGTTACTCAAAACAAATATCGAAGTGCCAAAAGATACGGATGAAAACGACATAGACGACTTCATCATCGAAAATACTTATAAGCAACTAAATATCCCCACGGATGCGAGTTATGAAATATCGTATTTTAAGATTGAGACGAGTTTTGACGCAGACCATTGGAATTATGATGTTTATGCCATCGATGCGGGGCAGTTAGAGAAAACTTATGATGATTTAGTCGCAAAGTCGCAGTTTATCGATGTTATCACCGCTTCGCCATTTTTGCCACTTGTGCTTTATAAAAAGGGCAAATTAGATGTGGCGGATAATCATATTTTTGTATTTGTAGGGGCAAATAGCGGGATTTTTGCCTTTTATAGCAAGGGCGAACCGATTTATGTAAAAACAATAGGTTGCAATATGCACCGCCTCCGCGTGGAGTTTAATCAAGAAACTTCGCTAGAACTTAGCACAACCGAGTTTGAAAACTTCATCTCTGGCAACTCACAGGAATCCGCCGAGCACAAAGCGTCAATCGACTCAATGCTAGATAAAATCAGCAGAGACATTGAGGAAAATATTTTGTATATTAAGCGAGTTTATCAGGATTTAGACCCGCACACAATGTATTTTGGGATGAGTTCGGAGTATGATAATGCTTACTTGCAGTTTTTCAAAGATTCATTTTTGATTGATGTGCAGCCATTTAATCAACTCGCATTTACCGATGTGCAAAGGGGCGAGCACGCGATAGCAAGCATTGCAATGCACTATGCGGACTTATATATCAACGACCCGCAGTCAAAACTGCCAAACTTCTCGTATGCAAAGCGTCCAAAGCCACTTTCTCAAAGAGAATGCGGGCAGTTTGTGATGATTGTGGCGGGGATTTTCGTGCTTTCACTTGCGTATCCTGTGTATAATTTGGGAATGGGCGCATTTTTAAGTTTTAGAGGCGATACTTTGCAAAGTGAATATGATAGCGTTTTACACCCACAAGCGGAGGAATATCGCGGTAGGGAAGGACAGCTAAAAACGCAAATTGACTCTTTGCGCCAAACAAAAACGGGAATTGATAAAGAGATTGCCGATGTGCGTGGAAATATGAGCGATATTCACACTTGGCAAGTGGGATATATCCAAAAGTCAAAAGTCGTAGATGATATTTTAAAAGTCGCCAAAAATAGCAAGGTAGATATTGTGAAATACACGGCGATTGCGAATAATAATCAGCAGTTGATTGTCGAGCTAAACCTCTTTGCCAAAACGCAAAAAGACATTTCGGACTTTATCTTAAATCTAAATAATCAAAAGATTTATAAAAGTGTAAAAACCACAAAAGTGCAAAGATTCGCAGAATCTAGGGACACTGCGCCAAATAAAGCAGAGCAAACCCCCGCGCAAAAGATTGCAAATGTCGCTAAAAATGTCGCAAATACCGCAGAATCTGCGCTAGATTCTGCGAGTGAAACGCTTGAAGTTGAATCAATCAGTGCGAAATATGATTTTAGCATAAATCCCGATTTGGAAAAGAGGGTTAGTCAGCGTTTAAATTCAATAGTTAAGGTGGTGGTGCGATGAATCAACTGCAAACACAATTTTACGAACAACTAGATAAATTAGATGATTATCTAGCGGATAAGAACTCATCCGAACGGGCATTATTTGGGTTAATTGTCGGTGCGGCAATAGCAGCGGCACTGTATTTTGGCGTATATGATATGGCAAGTGAATATCGCGCTGGATATGAATACTCGCATAACGATATTAGCACCAAAGTGGCAGAGGAACGAGATTATATAAACTCTATGGATAGTGGCGGATTTTTGGCATTAGAGCAGCAAATAAGTAGCACAAATGAGCAAATAGTGCAAGCACAAGGCACTTTGAAGCGACTAAATGGTCTGCTAAATGATGTTTTTGATAGCAGTAGAGATTGGTTTCTCACATTTGATGAGGCGAGTAAAAAGGCAACTGAATTAGGACTTATCGTAAATGCTACGGATATTGAGTTTCAAGATAATATCAGTCTTGGCGGGATGACGCATTCTAACTTTGTGCTGTATGGTTATGGCAGGTATAATAAAATTTTAGAATATATCGATTGGTTGGAGACTTTCGGGCAGTTTGTCTCGCTTGATAGTATAATCATCGAAAGTAAGGATAATCGCCTTAATTTCAGCATTTTGATACGCAATTTTAAAGGAGGTGTATGATGAAGGCAGTGCTATTATCATTTATCGCTGTATTTGTGCTTATGGCAAATGAGGCAAAAGCACCAGAAGCACAGGCGACTATCGCGTCAGCAGACCCGGATATTAAGTTGAAAGATGATATTGTGGGATTTGAGAGAGAGCAGTTTTTCCAAGATAATGGGGGGAATGTAGATGACCCGTTTGTGTATGTTTATCGTCAGCCGGAGGATATGGCAGAGCGAGAGGCGAAAAAAGTTCAGTTGGCACAAGATGTGCTTACACTAAAAGTTAAGAGCATTGTTGTGGCACCAGATTCTGCGATGGGTTCTGCGGAAAAACAGCGATATGTTGCCCACATCAATGACAAATGGGTGAAGGAGTGTAAAGTGGAAAGTGGCAAGCAAATATGCGATGAAATCGTAGGGTGGAAGGTTATCAAAATCGATAAAGATAAGGTGACTTTGCGCGTTGCGGATGCGCGGATTAAGGGACTTGATGATGTGAATTTAGCAGTAATGCCAAAGAAAGTCGAAATCATAGTAAGCAAATTTAACGATAAGTAGGTAGGATTAGGATGAAAAAGTATATTTTTGTATCATTGGTGTTTTTAGGTTTGTTAAAAGCAGGTGGCGTGTGCGAGGATAAAACATTTAGTTTTTATTCTGGTGCTACGGATGGGACTACGATAGGCGAACTTTTAGTGCAGCTATCAAATGAGTGCGGTTATAGTATGATTATGCGCGATGATGCCGCGAAGAATAAATTAGCAGATTCTGCGCCTGCGCTGAATGTCGTTGAGTGGCCCTTGGAGAAAATCTTTGATTTATTGCTAACGGAGCACGACTTAAATTACGAGTTTGATGGTAAGATTCTGCGGATTTCATATCTTATGACTGAGACTTTTAGGATTAACTATATTGGCACTGCTAGGACGGGCGAAAGTAGCACAGATATCACACTATCACAGGGCACTTCAAGTGGTAGTAGCAGTGGCAGTAGCGGAACTTCTAGCGGTGGCAGCAGTGAAAGCGGGACGGCAGATAGCGTTAGCGGGACAAAAATAAAATCCACTGATGATTATAACTTTTGGGATAAAATAGAAAAAGAGATTTTTGAAATCACATTTCGCCCCGGCGATGAGTATCGCCCAAATAAACCAGCGAGTTTGGAGGGCGAGGGCAATGAAAATGATGGTGCTACCGCAGATAATAATGTCAAAAAGGCAAATACAAGTGCTGGTATCCAAGGACAAGCAGTTGTGGTGAATAAAGCAGCTGGATTTATTAGCATTACAGGGACGATTAAGCAAATTGAGCGCGCTAGAAAATATATCAAAGATTTAGAGGCACAGCTTCAAAATCAAGTGCTAATTGATGTAAATATTTTGACAGTTACGCATAATAATGGCAACACCGTTGGTGTGGATTGGAATCAAGTGTTTAATTTAACTAATTTTAATGTACCAAATCAGCAACAAGGTGACATTACCGCAGGGGAGAAATTTGGTCCTTGGAGATTTGTCCCGGCTGGTATGTCGTTTAATCGTGTTTTAGAGCTTTTGGCTACTTATGGCACGGTGCGCTCTGTTTCAAATCCAAAAGTGCTAACGCTAAGTAATCAACCCGCCTTAATTAGCGTAGGAAGCATTTTGCGCTATAAGAAAACTTCATCATATTTAACGGCGACTAGCGGGACTTCATCAACTACAACCGACGAGGATTATCCAAGTGTGTTTGCCGGTGTTTTACTAGATATTACGCCATCCATTCAGGGCGAATACATTATGTTAAAAATCAATCCAAGCATTACAAAGACAAAAGATACCACAGTGGAAAATCAAGCTACGGCTTTGTTGGAGCCACCAAACCTAAGTGCAAGTCAGCTTTCATCTCTCATCCGTGCAAAAGATGGTGATAAAATCGTAATTGGCGGTTTGATAAATAAAAATGCGACAGTTGTAAAAAATAGAGTGCCATTTTTAGGACATATCCCACTTTTTAAATATGTTTTCTCTTATGATTCGCAAAAAGAAGAAACCACTGAGATGGTGATTGTCATCACTCCGCATATTGTTAAGCGAAATGACAATCCAAGCTTGCAGGATTTAGGATATAGCGAAAATGTGAATGAAATCATCAAAACAGGCGATGTCAAGGCAAATATCGAAGAAGTTGTCAGCGAGGATTAAGATTTTTGGATGAAAAAAGTTGTAGAGTTAGAGGGTCGCTGGAAAGCATACAAATATAAAAGGGCGATATTTTATCTATTTGTCGCCTTGCTTGTGGCATTCATCGCGCTTCTTACATTTTTTATCAAAATGCAAGTTTTTGATAAAAAATATCGCATTGCCCAAAATCCGCAGAATCTAGTAAAAAGCGTAGATTCTGCGCCAAAAATACCGCTAGATTCTGCGAAAGTCATAAATTCTAATGCAGATTCTGCGAATTTCGCAGAATCTAATAAAGTCGCAGAATCTACCGCAGATTCTGCGCTCACGCAAGATAAAGACAAAATAGAATTTATTTGCAGGCAAGTCATCGTAGATAAACTCACCGCAAGGCAAAATGCCTCTGTAAAATCCACGCCACTTGGTTATTATCCAATGGATGCTATTTTTTGCGCGAGTGAAAGCAATAGCAGTTGGGCGAAAACGCAAAATGGTTGGGTGAATATTAGTGATAAATATAGTCAAATCGTAGATGTGAATATGTTTGTCGATACGGGATTTTACAAATATCAAAATATCGCCACCCCCGCTAAAAGGCAAATACCAAAGACGAGCGTTGAAGAAGTGCGCGTATTTGACAAACCAATAAATAGCGCAGAATCTCAAACTACGCCCCAAATCGCTGAATCTAAACCCAAAAAGCCACTACTCATCACTTCGCAAAATATCACAAAAGAGCAAACCATCGAATTTAAAAAAGTAGATTTTCGTAACAACAAAGACTACAAAACCGCCATTGAAGTTGCGCGATATTACTATGAAATCAAAGACTATGAAAACAGCATAAAATGGGCACTCAACGCGTCAAATGCCGATTCGCGTGGTAAGCAAAAAAGCGAAAGTTGGATAATTTATGCAAAGTCGCTTTATTTAAGCGGCAAAAAAGAGCAGGCAATCTCCGTTTTAGACCGCTACACTTCAAGCACAAACGCCAAAGACGCACTTGATGTGCTAAACAAAATGCGACAAGGCATCATCTAGTGGCAAAAGTGAGAATTGGAGATAGACTAATCTCCGCTGGTTTAATCACAAATGAGCAATTAAACAAAGCACTAGAAGAGCAAAAAAAGCAAGTCCGCCGCAAAAAAATCGTCCGAATCTTAGTGGATTTAGGATATTTAGAAGAGACGAAATTACTTGGATTTTTTGTCGAGCTTTGCAAACGGCGCGAGCTAAATCTAATCTCCATTTTGGAGGACTTCCCAAATAGCGAAGAGAATATTTTGAAGTTGCTCTCAAGAATGCTAAATATGGAGTATGTGGATTTAGACGCGATTGAGTTTAATCCCGAAGTGGCAGATTCAGTGCCGTTTGCGATTATTGAGCGATATTTGAGCTTCCCGCTGAGCGAGAGTGGTGGCGAAGTAAAGGTGGTTTTGGCAGACCCATTTGACATTCAGGCAAGGGACGCGATGGCGCGCTCCATTCGTGGCAAAAAGGTAGCATTTTGTATCGCTAAAAAAGAGCAGATTGTGGGGATTGTGATTCGCATTTCGTTGCACGATTCTGTAAAATTGCTCGTTAAAAAAATCCGCGAAGAAATTAGCGGCGATTCGCAAAATATTTTACTCGCCGATGATGTGAATCAAAGCTCGATTACAAAGCTTGTCTATGTGATTTTTGAAACGGCGATTAAGCAAAAGACAAGCGACATTCACATCGAAGGCACTGAAAAAAGCACTTTGGTGCGAATCCGCGTGGATGGCGTGATGAGAGAAGCATTTAAGTTTGATAAAGATATGTTTGCGCCACTTGCTTCGCGAATTAAATTGATGGCAAATATGGACATCGCCGAGCGTAGAAAACCGCAAGATGGGCGTTACAGCGATATTATTTTAAATAAACCTTATGATTTTCGTATCTCTACTTTGCCAATTATCACGGGCGAATCAATCGTTATTAGGATTTTGGATAAGAGCAAAGTGCTCGTGCGCTTGGAGGACTTGGGGATTAGTGAGCTAAATTTCGATAGATTTAATGAAGCAATCAAACAGCCAAATGGCATTGTGCTAGTTACAGGACCCACAGGGAGCGGGAAAACGACTACTCTTTACGCCGCGCTAAATGCCATCAAAAGTGTCACGCACAAAATCATCACGGTTGAGGACCCTGTGGAGTATCAAATGGATATGATTCAGCAGGTGATGGTAAATGAGCGCGCGGGTATGACTTTTGCTGCGGGGCTTCGCTCGATTCTGCGACAAGACCCGGATATCATAATGGTAGGCGAGATTAGGGATAAAGAGACTTTGCAAATCGCACTCCAAGCGGCACTCACAGGGCATTTGGTGTTAGCGACACTTCACACAAATGACGCCATTAGCGGGGTTGCGCGTTTGCTTGATATGGGCGTTGAATCATTTTTCATCGGCTCGACAATGTGTGGATTACAGGCGCAAAGACTTGTGCGCAAACTTTGCCCAGAATGCCGATATGAAGTAGAGCCACCTGAAAAAATGCTAAATCAAATCAAAAATTTGATACCGGAGGATTACCACTTCTACAAATCGCACGGATGCTCAAAGTGCGGTATGCAGGGGTATTCAGGCAGGGAGGTTATTTCAGAAGTCGTGCTTGGCACAGAAGGTATGCGGCGACTTATCTCGGCAAATGCGACAAAAGATGAGCTTTTGGCGGAGGCTAGAAAAGATGGCTTTGTTACGATGTTTGAGGACGCGTTAGCAAAGGCGTTGGAGGGTAGGACGAGTTTAGATGAAGTGTATAGGGTGGCAAAACTATGAAATTTTTTAAAGTAAAAGCAAAGAAAAACGGCAGAAAAGTTGAGATGACAATCAAAGCAATGACGGCAGATGCGGCATTTGAGCTTGCTAGAAATAAGCATAATCTAAAACCCATCTCCGCAGTTGAAGCTGACCCGCCGGCATATTTGAAGCTGTATGCGGATATGACGAAGGATAAGGCGATTCGCTATGATGACTTGATTGCGGCATTTAAGCAGATGAGCTTTATGCTAAATGCGGGGATTTCGATTCAGGCGACTTTGGAGGATTTGGTAAAATACACGAATAATGACAAGCTCGTAGGCATTTTTGATGAAGTGCTTACAGGCGTAAATAGCGGACGGACGCTAACGGATTCATTTATGGACCATAAGCTTGTCATCGGCGGATTGCCAATTTCGATGATTTCTTTGGGCGAAAAGACGGGTAATCTCGCAGAATCTTTGGATATGCTTGTAAAAAACTTAGAAGAACTCCGCGATAATCGTGCGAAGTTTAAAAAAGCGATGCGCTATCCAATAATCGTTATGGTGGCGATGAGCGTGGCGTTTGTGGCGTTGTGCTTGCTTGTTATCCCGCAGTTTAAGGATATATTTAACGAGCTTGGTAGCGACTTGCCGTTGCCTACTAGGATTCTCATCGGTATTGAAGAGGTGCTGACAAATTATGGGATTTTGGTGGCGTTTTGCATTGCGGGGGTGATTATTTTGATTATCAATCGCTACAAGCGCAGCGAGAAGTTCAAATACGCCTTTGATAAGAATATTTTAAAGGTAAAGCTGATAGGCAGAATCGTATTTTTATCTAATATCACGCAATACGCCACGACTTTATCGCTTCTTTTAAAAGCGGGGATTGCGCTAGAAGAGGGATTAGAATCATCTGCCACACTTTTAGGTAATGACTATATGAAAAGCAATCTAATCACCGTAAATCGCGCGATTCAGCGGGGTGTCACGCTCACAGATGCGCTCACTGAGACAAAATATTTTGACCCGATGAGCATTCAAATGGTAAATACGGGAGAGCAGAGCGGTGAGCTAGATAAAATGCTAGCAAGTGTGGCAGAGTATTACAAAATCAAATATGACTACATTTTGGATAACTTATCGGCGTATATTGAGCCGATAATGACTTTCTTTTTGGCGTGTTTGGTGTTGCTACTTGCGCTTGGGATTTTCTTGCCGATGTGGGGACTTGGCGCAGCTGCAAAGGGCGCGTAAGAAAGTGCGTGCTTTGTGCGCGTTTGCGGGAGTTTGAAAAATCGTCATTGCGAGATTCTGCGTTTTTGTAAATTTTAACGCGAGATTCTGCGAATCGCAGAATCTAATGTGTTTTGCCCCGTCATTGCTTTGGCGAAATCATAAATTCGCGCAACGCAACCTAAAAAATATACAATAAATCCAATTTTCTGCTATAATTTCGCGTTTATAAATTCGCGGGGATTGTCGATTCGCGTGGGTTTATAGCAAATTTAATCATAAAGGAGAAACCAAAATGAAACAAAATTCGACATTTTTATCAAACGCACAAGATTCGCGCATAGGGGGGGGGGCAGTAAAGGTTTAAGTCGCGCAAACCACGCAGATTCTGCGAACTTCACACACACTCACAAACTCCCTAAAATAGCTTTATCGCTAATTTTTTGTAGCGCAAATCTCGCATTTGCCGAAGAAAGTGGCGTATTTGCAGGCGCGGAAATCGGCTATGGCGCGGGAAAATTTGAAAATAAAATCAGCGGTGCATTCAACCAAAGCGCAAAATATGACGGCGGAGGCGTAAAATACGGCGTTGTCGTAGGATACAAGCAGTTTTTCACGCAATACTTGGGATTGCGCTACTACGCAAATGTCGGCATTACACACGCCACACTAAAATCAAACGCCGTAGCGCAGGGCTATAATTGGAAAGATAGAGTTGAAGGCACTTTGATAAATTACGGCGCGAATGTGGATTTTTTGGCAAATTTTGTGGCAAATGAGACGATGGACTTTGGCGGATTTATCGGGCTTGGAGTGGGTGGAAACTCGTGGAGTGGGCAAGATTTGGACGAGCACGAGGACTATTTGAATAGCTTGGCGCAAAATATCACAGCTCCCGTTAGCCTTGCCAAAACGGGCTTTGATTTGTCGCTAAATGTGGGACTTCGCGCAAATATCGCTAAAAATCACGGCGTTGAGCTAGTGGCAAAAGTGCCGTTTTTGAAAACCACTTTGCTTGATAGAAGCATATCCGTGAAAATAAATGGCAATGGAGGCGGAAATGTAAAAGTTAGAAATACGCTCCATAGCCCATTTAGCGTAACGGCACGATATGTGTTTAGCTTTTAGACTTTGCTAAAAATCGCAGAATCTAGTGCGCCAAATTCCCGTCATTGTGAGAAGTCGGGCGACTTCGTGGCAATCTAAATAAAATTGTCATTCTGAGATTGCGAAGCAATCGAAGAAACTCTATTTTTGAGATTTTTCGCTACGCTCAATCCGTAGGATTGGATAAAGAAACTTCGGCTTTGCCTTGTTTTGCGAGTGTAGCAAAGCAACCAAATGACAAAAATTTGGATTGCTTCGCCTTGCTATCGCAAGGACTCGCAATGACAAATAAGGCGTGGATTGCTTCGTTGCGTTCGCTATCGCTCACGCGCCTCGCAATGACAAAATTGGGGCAGATTCTGCGTTTTGATAAAATTTTCGTGCGAGATTCTGCGAAAATTATTGCAAATCGCAGAATCTATATTGCAATCTAGCGCAATGAGTAAGCGCACTAACTAGCCTCTTGTATTTCCTCCACGACTGCATCTATTACCATATCTTTATCAAAGTTTGGCAATTTTGGGCGTTGTGATACGATAGCTACAACTATGGGTTTTAGAACGCTATTTGCATAAGGCAACATTGCTTTAATTTCAAATTTTTTGCCAAAGAAATCATTATCATTTTGCAAGATTTTATTGACTATGGCAGAAAATTCAGCCCCTTCATCTTTTGATAGTTTAAATAGCACACTTAACGCAATGATATGCTCAAAAAATATGCGCCGTTTTTTGGTTAAATCATCTTCGATAAATTTATCCATTAGCTTTTTAGCCACTGCTCCGCCACCCATACCGCCGACTATGCCACCTGCCAAACCGCCGATTATCGTTCCTGCGCCCGGGATAAATGACAATGCAGCCGCCCCAGCCAATGCTCCAGCTGCGCCACCTGCGATACCACCAGCATTTACCACGATATTTTTCACGCACTGCATACCAGAGATTTGCCCTCTCATCATTCGGACGACTTCCACGCTAGAAGTAACCGCCATAGTCGCAGCGGCTACTACGATAGTTCCGCGTAATGCGCTATTTGCTGCGCTATGAACAGCTTTCTCACCTGCTTTTGACGCACCCTTTTTGCCTACTTCGGCTAACGCTCTGCCTACTGCATTACCATTAAAGTTAAAATTTATCACTTGTTCTAAAAAGTGATTTATTGCGGGGATTCTTTGTATTTGTGCGCCTACCATATAAACAGCAAATGCCTTGCCACCTGTTTTTATGCCTATGATAAATGATTCTTTTAATGCTTTTTTCAAATCCCGCTCTCTATAATAGCAAAGGCTAGTATTTATCACAAAAGACACTCCAAAAGATACCACAGCTATAACAGCTCCATTTTGTGCGTCAAATTTTAGGCTTTCTTTAGAACAAAATTTGCAGTAGGCTTTTGCTTCTTTGTAAGGCACACCTCCTTTAACAAGATTTTTTGCTTCGTTTGGGTCGGTAACACCGGGCACTTGTCCTTGTTTAATCTTTTCCTCCATAATTTTAACGGCTTGTTCATATTGGTCTTTTGGCACTTCAAGTTGCATAGGTTTGCCTGTATCTTTATCGATATATACATAATTGCCATTATCATCACAGGCTGCATTAACACTTCTATTAGCTGTTTTACAATATTTGGTTTGTATTTTAGTATCACCTACAGTTCTGTCTGCACCGTGTTTGGCATTATCATCACCTACGATTTCATTTTTATTTACCCTAAAAAATCTTTCAAAAGCGTTTGTGTCATTTTCGTGATTCATAATCTCTGCTGAAAATCCGTGTCCTGTGGCATTAAGATTAACTTTATTCCCACTGCTATCTACAAAATCACCGATTTTTACGAATCTACCATTTGCATCTGTGTAGCTTGTAGTGCTTTCTGTATAGCCTTTTATGTATTTTAGATAATCCTCGCTTCCTTGTATTGCCTTAAAATTTTTCGTCCATACTTCAGCCACTCCCAAAGTAGTCGCAGCAGTCGAAGTGGTGTTTGAGAGATTTTTGGTAAATCTTTCTTTATAAGATTCATAGCTCTCCCCATCTAAAATCACAGGATTTAAATCCTCACTAATTTCCAAACAGCGATTTTCGGTATCCTCGCACAAGTTAGAGCAAAACCACTCACCATCAATGTCATTTGTGGCGTTTTTGTCCTCTGCCTTGCCACAGGATTCGCAAAAGACAAAATTATCCAAATTTACATTGTGGATAAAATACGCTCCATTATCGAAAATATATTTATTGACATTGCCACTTGATTTTAAAAAATCCTCTAAATATTCGGCAGGTAAATCTATAATGTCTTTTGCTTGTGATATGGCTTCTTTGTAGGCAACTTTGAGGGTTTCTTTGATAAGAGATTCCATTGCGCTTATAATATTTTGCAAATCCTTTGGCTTAAAGTAGAAATTTCTATCATAGAGCATAATGCCAGAAATTGAACCGCTATACTCAATACCTTGAATCACTTCATCAATAAAGCCTTTAAATTTTAGCCTTTTGTCTTTAATCTCACAAGCACTATAAATATCTTGCAATGTAAAATACAAATATTTATCATCTAAACTACCGACAATTTCGCTAATTTGTTTGTAGATTTTATTTAGTTTGCCAAAATCTTTAACTAAAAAGAATAGAAATATCCCAAAAGCTAAAGCGATATATTCAAAATATTCATTTGTAAGCGGAAATAAGATTAGATTTAAGCCAAACCCGTAAGCATACAAAAATCCAAAAGCATAAAATAGGCGAGAATTATTATAGATTCTGGCTAATTCCCCCCCCCCCATTGTAATAAGCTAATTGTTTGATATGATTTAGCATTTTGGTATGCCAAAATGAGCAGACTACAAAATATCCAAAGACAAGTAGCAATAAGTTGTGATAGCCACTATCTGCGATATATTCGCCATAATTACCAAATAAACTAACCACTACAATCAAAAGTGCAATTTTTAGCAGTGTAGGAATCTTGCCATATAAAAAATAGGCTACGGCAAAAATTAGTGCGCCTGTTATAGACATTTTTATAAAAGTCATAGTGCTTAAACTGCCAAGTGTGTTCCAAATTTGCGGTAAATTTTCCATTAAAAACTCCAAAAAATAAATTTCGCAATTCTAATTTAGTTTGGTTGAAAATTGACTTAAATATTTGAAAAAAATTTTGGCGCAAGAAGTTAAATCGCTAAAAAAGTTTTATAAGTGCATTTTTCACGCGCTTAATGTCAAAAATGCCATTTTTTGCGCGGGGATTTAGCGTAGCGAAATATCTCAACAAAAAAGAGATTCTGCGAAAATCGCAGAATCTGCTTTGATTTCCCCATCCCTTGCGGAGGGGGCTATGGGTGGGTAATTTTTATTTTAGATTCTGCGTTTTTGTAAAAATTTCACGCGAGATTCTGCGTTTTTATAAAATTTTCACGCAGGATTCTGTGAATCTACACGATTTCTCCAAACAATGCGCCGTTTTTGGCGTGTGTGATTTTTGTGTCATAGATTGCGCCTATGGTAAGTGGATTTGCGCTTTTTAGGCGCACTAATTTGCCATTGTCGCTTCGCCCTTCAAATTCGCGCTTATCATTATGATTTTCTATCATCACGCTATGAATCTGCCCTATTTCGCGCTTTGCTTTTTGCGCTAAAATTTTTTTATGCAAATTTTGCAGTTTTTTTAGTCGCTCATTTGCCACGATTTTAGGGATTTCTGACAAGTCAAACGCGCTTGTATTGCTTCTAGGCGAATAAATAAAGCTATACATTGTATCAAACTGCGCATTCTCCACGACTTCAAGCGTTTCATCAAAGTCAGATTCGCCCTCTGTGGGAAATGCCACGATTATATCCGTGCCAATGCCGACATTTGGGGCAAGTGCGCGGAATCGCTCCACACGATTTAAAAACCACTCTTTTGTGTAACCGCGCTTCATATCGCGCAAAACCTTGCTACTCCCGCTTTGCAAGGGTAAGTGAATGTATTTTGCGATTTTTGGATTACTCGCAAACTCCGCGATAAACTCATCATCGCAGTGCAGTGGGTGCGGAGAGACGAATCTAATGCGCTCAACACCGCTAACTTTGCTTACTTCGCGCAAAAGTTCAGTGAAATTCACGCGCTTATGGGGGCTAGAAAATCTCGCGCCATAATTATTGACATTTTGCCCTAGCAAAATAATCTCTTTTGCGCCCCGTTCTGCGCGAAATCGCACTTCATTTATAATCATATCAAGGGGGATTGAAATCTCTTTGCCACGCGTGTGCGGGACGATACAATAGGCGCATTTTTTATCGCAACCGATTGAGATATTTATCAGCGCACGAAATTTATGAATGCCCGATTCGCCCCCGCCAAGCGCAAATTCATAATTGCTTTCATCGTAATTTGTGGCGACTTCGACTGCTTTTGGGACATTTAAAATCTGCGTGATTTTGGAGACATTTCGCGCACCAAGCACAAAATCCACGCTAGGGGCTTTTTTGATAATCGATTCGCCCATCGCACTTGCGCTACACCCGCAAATCCCTAGCTTTGCGCCCTTTTTTTTGAGCTTTGTAAAAATGCCTATTTCGCTAAAAAGTTTGCGCTCAGGCTTTTCTCTAACAGAGCAGGTGTTTATCAAAATCAAATCCGCGTCTTTTGGCTCATCTGTGAGAATGTAATTTTCTTTTGCGCCAAGTTCTGCGATGATATGGGCTGAATCACGCTCATTCATCGCACAACCAAAGGTTTTGATAAAAAGTTTTTTTTGCAATTTTTTATCCAAAATCGCAGAATCTGCGCTAGATTCTGGGGATTTTTGAGATTCTTCGCTCCGCTCAGAATGACAAAATGAGCGAGAATGACAAACCAAATTAGATTCTGCGAAATTCATCAGTAACTTATAATATGCAATTCGTAAAGATAGCTATCTAATCCATATTTTAGCTCATTTAATTGCACGGATTTATTTGCTTTTTCTAGCGAAGTGCGGAGTTTTTGAATGTCTTTTGCGCCATTTTCGCTATCCAAATAAAATGTCGCGCTACCATTTTCCTGCGCCACTTTGATGATTTCATCAAGCGAAATGCTTTTTGCCTTGCTGTTTAGCTCGGGTTTTGCTAGTTTAAATTCCATATTTGCGTCCTTAAAAATGTGAAAAATTTTAAATTGCGGATTGTAGCAAATTACCCTTAAAAATTAGCGCAATTTTGTTATAATTTGCGATTTTAAATTTCAAAGGATAATCATTTGGATAAGATTTTAGATGTTATGGAGATTATCGCATACGAGAAGGGTTTGCAGCTTGAATCGGTGCAAAATATTGTCGAAGGCGAGATTTTAAAATTAGCAAAAAACACGCTTGGCTGGGATAAAAACTATGTCATTGATTTTGACAAAAAAGACAAAACCATAAAGCTTTTTTATAAGCTAAAAGTGGTGGATTCGGCGGATTTTAATAGTGAGACAGAAATCACGCTAGATTCGGCGCAAAATCTGCCAAATATCGATAGTAGCGCACTTCACATCGGCGATGAGATTTTGCTTGAAATAAATTTAAGCGAAATTGACATCAATCGCAACATTACAAGTGCGCTGTTAAAGGACTTTGAAGAGCTTATGGATAAGAGTTTGGAAAATCAAATCTATGAGCAACTAAAAAGTCACATAGGCAAGATTGTCAATGGTATGGTGATTTTTGTGGATAAGAAAAGCGAGGATAGTATCGTAGAGATTGACGCTACACGCGCAAAATTGCCACGCAAAAACCGCATAAAAGGCGAGAGATTCGCGGTGGGTGAGAATATTTCGTGCATTTTGAAAAATATCTATTTTGACAAAAAATATGGCATTCAAATCGAGCTAAGTCGCACTACGCCGAAGTTTTTGGAGGAACTTTTGCGCCTTGAAGTACCTGAAATCGCCGATGGGGAAGTCAGCATTATCAAAAGTGCGCGAATCCCCGGTGTCCGCGCAAAAGTCGCCGTGCAAAGCAATACGCCCCGCGTAGATGCGGTAGGCGCGACCGTTGGCGTGAAAGGTGTGCGAATCAACGCCGTTAGCAAAAAAATATGTGGCGAAAATATCGATTGTATCGAGTATTCGCCCGTCCCTGAAATCTTTGTCGCAAATGCGTTAAGCCCAGCCAAAATCAAAAGCGTAAAAATAGAGGACGAAAAAGCCACAATCACAATCCACAGCGAACAAAAGCCCAAAGTCATCGGCAAAGATGGCGTAAATATCCGCTTGGCTTCGATGCTTTTGGGATTGGAGCTAGTCATAAATGACATAGGCGCGGAAAATGCGCTAGATTCTGCGATAAATACGGAGAAAACGCAGAATCTAACGCAAAATTCGGCAGATTCTGCGGATGACGGCGCGATGTCTAGCGAGGAAAAAGAAAAAATGTTTAAGGCATTGTTTAAAGAGTAGAGATTCGCAAAATTTTATTTTAAAAATGCCGTTTTAAGAAAACTCACGCGAAAAAGTTTGAAAATGGGGATTTTCAATACCCAAGCGATTATAAAGTGCATTGCTTTGGCGGTGCGATAAGTCACATCGATACCATCACAAATCGCTTTGTGAAGCAATGCGAGATTGCGATGAGTTGCAAGTGGCAGGCGATGCCCTTTCGCTACCAAAAGCACCCAAATTCCCTGCCAAGCAAACCTACGAATTTATCGCAAATGCTGCAAATCGCGGAAATTTTGAGTGTGACAAAGTATGTGCGCGTGGATTTGTATAATGTCAATAAGCGCGTGTTTGTGGGGGAATTCACCTTTACGCCTGCGGGTGGGACGGATATTTTTACGCCGACTGAGTGGGATAGGAAGTTAGGTGACTTGTGGAAAATGTAGATTGCGCGTTTTTGGTATTGTGGGATGTTCGCTAGAAAATCGTGGCAATTTAGATTCTGCGAAAAGCGCAAAAATCGCAGAATCTATTAAATTTTTTTGTGTAAAATCGCAGAATCTGCGCTATTTCCACAGCGCACCTAATTTTTCATCCCACGAATTTGGACTAAATCGCCCCGTGCCACCTTCTGGCGTTAGCGTGAGTTCCCCCACCACAACGCACCCACAATTATACAAATCTACCCGTAAATACGCTATTTGCGCCGATAAATGCGTGGCGATTTGAAGCATAAGGGCGAGATTCTGCGGATGGGGCGGAATATTTTTTGGCGTGGGATATAAATATTCGCACTCCATTTTTTCCCACTGCGCGTTAAAAATCGTGCGCGTGTGATTTGTAAATCGCTCGGTATCGACTTGAATATACGCACACTCACCAAAGCAATGCACTTTATAATCGCTTGGGTATTGAAAATCCCCATTTTCAAACTTTTCATACAACATCTCCTCCGCAAATACGCGTGGGGTGATGTTTTTGTAATGCCACTCGCGGTAAAGTGTGTAGTAATTTGTCGCAAGGTGCTTTTTTAGTTTTTTCATCGCGGATTTAAATGCGCTCTTATCGCGCAAGAGCGCATTTTTATCGCTCACAAGCACCACGCCACCGCCATCGTGATTTGTTTTTAACACAAAAGAATTTGGCAAAATATCAAAATCTATCGCCTCCACGCACTCCCAAACGCCATAAAGTTTTGGCAAAAACTTGCAGGAATTCGTCTCAAAAAGGGTGGATTTTAACTCATCGATTGGTTTTTGAAGTGTTTGAAAAAGCGCAGAATCTGGGGGAGATTCTGTGGAATTTTTCGCAGAATCTAATTTATTTTTATCGCAATTTGCAGAATCTGGCGTAGATTCTGCGTTCTTTACCTCATCTGCCCCCCCCCCTCAAACGCAAAATCTCGCAATTTATAAGCGATATAAATCCTCGCCTTTAATTTATCCGCGAGGTGCGTGTAAAGCGGATTTCTATCAAATAAAATGCGATGGATGATTTTTTCATTAAATGTCTTTGGGTGGGCGAAATTAGGCACATAACCAAAGATTTTTTGATGTCTTTTTTTGAAGTATTCCTCATCGCTTAATCGCCTCTCCCACATTCGCAGAATCGCCAAGCGCAGGGGATTTAGCACTCTAAAAATCAAACTTTTTT